>NZ_JAMBPS010000041.1:0-69111 GCF_024206515.1 Paraburkholderia sp. CNPSo 3281
GGCATCGCCGGGTAGCTATGTTCGGAAGAGATAACCGCTGAAAGCATCTAAGCGGGAAACTCGCCTTGAGATGAGATATCCCCGGGGCTTCGAGCCCCTTGAAGGGTCGTTCGAGACCAGGACGTTGATAGGTCAGGTGTGGAAGCGCAGTAATGCGTTAAGCTAACTGATACTAATTGCCCGTAAGGCTTGATCCTATAACAGGTGTGCCTCCGCCCCGCGTGGGTGAGCAGGACGCACAGGTTGAGAGATCGCGTGTTGTGCCGGAAACAACACAACCCCAATTGAGCAACACCTCTTTACGCTTCTTCCCGATTGGCTGTGGCGCAGCACCCTGCGACGCAGCAACCCGTCAAGCCTGATGACCATAGCGAGCTGGTCCCACCCCTTCCCATCCCGAACAGGACCGTGAAACAGCTCCACGCCGATGATAGTGCGGATTGCCCGTGTGAAAGTAGGTAATCGTCAGGCTCCTTATGCTGTAACGTCCAGAACCCCGGTGTCTCCCAAAGAGCACCGGGGTTCTGGCGTTTGGGCGCGTGGGAAATAAAAGGCTAGCTGCTCGTTCACAGAACGACGCAGCAAATCCACCTCACGGCCAGCTCGACTGGCCGCGGTGAGAGTCAGGCAAGGGGCTCGCCGGCGCGATGCCGGCGCTGGGTTCAGTGCCTGCGGCGAACCCGGTCGAGCACGTGATGCTCGGCCAGCCAGTGATGCATCATGCCTTCGCCGTCGTGTTCTTTCCGGTAGGCGCGCGATTCGAAAATCGATAGCCCAAGCAGAACCAGCAGACCCACAGCAAGACCGATCAGACCCGCAATAGTTTCGGCATCCATGGCAGCCTCCTGTCGATTGCAGCCATGTCCGTATCTTAGAACAGTGTCGCAACGGAAAAAATAGCGAGTTCAGCCGCTTCGCTAACTGGCGGGGGGCGCTGCTAGGATTACCATTCAAAAAGGATTTGACGCGATGTACCGTGTTTATCTGGCCCTTGTAATCGCCGCTTTGCTTTCGGCGTGCGCCGACAACGGAACGACCCACCGCCACGGCACGCCGCCGCAGGATCCGCCCGACTACCACGGTGTGCCGACCGACGACCGGCCGCCGATGATGATGGACAACCCGCCGCCTGCCCAGTAAGCGCCGTCGCCTGGCGCGAGCGCCGTCAGTGCAACTGCACAGGGACCGGCACGATCGCGCCGCTGATGCGCGGCAGCAAGGGCGAGAGCGTCAGGCCGCGCGCGGCCATGAAGACGAGCAGGGCGATCCACAGCCCATGATTGCCGAGCGGCCCGACCAGCGCCCATGACGCGCACAGAAACACAGCCAGCGAGACCGCCATGGCTTGCATGAGTTCGCGCGTGCGCGTTGCGCCGATGAATACGCCGTCCAGCAAAAAGCCCCAAACGGAGATGAGCGGCGAAAGCGCGGCCCATGGGAGAAATGCCTGGGCGGCGGCACGCACTGCCGGCTGGTTGGTTAGCTGCCCGATGATCCATGGGCCGCAGGCCCAGTAAACCAGAGAAAAACCGAAGGCCCCCAGCGCTGCCCAAAACAGGTTGACCTTCACGGCCTGGCGGAACGCATTGCGATTACCCGCGCCGATCGCTGCGCCTACCAGCGCCTCGGCTGCGTGGGCGAACCCGTCGAGACCGTAGGCCATGAAGGTCTGAAAGTTGAGGAGCAGCGCGTTCGCGGCAAGGATTGCGTCGCCTTGCTTCGCGCCCAGATGCGCGAACCACCCAAACGAGCCCAACAGGCAAAGCGTGCGTAGAAAGATATCGCGATTGATCGCAACGAGGCGTTTGAGCGCTGCCGGCTCGAGCATAGTTTGCAACGCAAGCGGCGCGAGCCCGCGAGGACGAAGCCTCCACAGCACGCAGGCGCCGAAGACAAAACCGAGCGTATCGGCCGTAGCCGTCGCGGCGCCGATCCCGGCGATGCCCCACCGCAGCCCGTAGACGTAGGCGATCACGGCAACGACGTTCGTCAGATTGATGAAGATCTGCGAAAGCAGCGCAATGCGCACGCGCTGAGTGCCGAGCAGATATCCGAGCACGACGTAGTTCGCCAAAGCGAAAGGCGCAGAGCCGATCCGCGCAAGGCAATAGACCCCGGCATTGCGTTGCACGTCTGCGCTGCCGCCAATGGCCGCGAGCGTGTACCGGGTCAAGGGCGATTGAATCAGCAGGATCGCGGCGCCAATCGCGAATGCCAGCAGCAGGGCGCGCACGACATTCGCGCGTAATGCGGGGAGGTCGCGCGCGCCGTAGGCCTGTGCGACGAGCCCCGTCGTCCCCATGCGCAGGAAGCCGAAACCCCAAAACACGAGGTTGAAGAACAGGCCGCCTAGTGCGACGCCGCCAAGATCGGCTGCGCTGCCGAGGTGGCCTGCTACAGCCGTGTCGACGGCGCCGAGGATAGGCTGCGTGAGATTCGCGAGGACGATGGGAAACGCGAGCGTCAGCACGCGTCGATGCCAGCCTCGCAGGTCGGGCAGGGCCTCGGCGCCGCTCAAGCGCGTTCCTGCACGCACACCCAGGGCGAGACGACGACTGCCCACAACTCCGGCTTGCGCGCCGCGTAATCGGCAGCGGTTTCTGCCGGCATACGTGCGACGAGACCCGAAGACAGCCATTGCATGACGACCGCACTGTCGTCGTTGGCGATGGCCTCCGCTACGCTGACGAGGTCGAGGTCGCGCACCACGCTCAGCAACTTGCCTTGCGCGAAGAAGCGTTCGAGATCCTGCCAGTCGATCTTGGCGGTTTCGCCGAGCAGCCTGGCGTACGTCGAACTGGGGTTGGCGTTTTCGATAGTCATGATGATTGGAAATTCGTTGCGGCCGATACTATAAACGATAGTCTGCCTGCCGATCGGCTGCCGGAAGGCGAATGCTGGATCCGCGGCATTAATCACATTAATAAATCGATATCCAGGCTTGCGGGGCCAAAATACAGACAATAAGCCACATTAAATCAGTCAAACATCTGACCTAAGCGCGCTGCGAATTGGCGTTTCAAATTTGTACGCCACACCAAATAAATGCGCTGTTGCGTGCGCTTGCACACTAAAGCCGGCTGCCTTGAAAATGCGAAAAGCGCCGTGCTTTAAACCGACGATCGAGACTCGCAAAACCGCTCGATGAAGCAATCTGCTTCAGTTGGAATAGCCCGTCCAGCAAGCCTTTGCGCCGTTTGACGACTTGTCGTTTTGTGTCATTGAAGCGTGCGATCTTATGCACGGCAGCAGTTGATTCGGCGTCCTCATTCGTTGCTGAAAAGTGATGCGACACATAATCCGTGCGCCGTAGCACATTTTCGCGCTAATTAAGTGATTGCGCAGCAGGAAGCGCGTTGATAGATTGCGACTCGGCGCATGGTAAACC
Source organism: Paraburkholderia sp. CNPSo 3281 (assembly GCF_024206515.1). Taxonomy (NCBI): domain Bacteria; kingdom Pseudomonadati; phylum Pseudomonadota; class Betaproteobacteria; order Burkholderiales; family Burkholderiaceae; genus Paraburkholderia; species Paraburkholderia sp. CNPSo 3281. The sequence continues at coordinate 3,389 of NZ_JAMBPS010000041.1, forward strand.
GGTCCTTTGCCGATATGCGCCAAACCCCCGTTAGCCCGGCACCATGCCGGGCTTTTTTTCGTCCATTGATTTGGCTGGCCGTAGCGGCCTGTCTCAACGTGCGGGAAGTTCTCGAGTCGGATCGATCGAGCGCCCCTGGTATCGCAGTTCGAAATGCAGCATCACGCGATCGTTGTCGCTGCTCCCCATTTCCGCGATCTTCTGCCCTTGCGCGACGCTCTGACCTTCCTTCACGAACAACGCCTGATTGTGCGCATAGGCCGTGAGGTAATCGCCGCTGTGCTTGATGATCAGCAAGTTACCGTAGCCACGCAGACCATTGCCGGCATAGACCACGGTGCCGGGCGCCGCGGCGACGACGGGCGTGCCGGCCGCATTGGCGATGTCGATGCCCTTCGAGTTACGGCCGTCAAAGTTGCGGATGACCTGGCCGCTGGTCGGCCAGACGAGTGAAATCGACGGCGCGGCCGTTGCCGCCGGCGCCGATGACGGCGCGGACGGCGTATCGGCTGTGTCGGCGCTCTCGCGCGGGGCAGTCGCTGCGCCACGCGGCGCGCCACCGGTGCGGGCGCTCGCTGTGCCAGCGGGCGGTTCTACGCGCAGGACCTGGCCGACTTCGATGGCGTCGGGGTTCGGCAGATTGTTCCAGCGCACGATGTTCTGCACGGACTGGCGATTGCTGCGCGCGATCTTGTACACGGTGTCGCCGCGCTCCACGCGATAAAAGCCGGGGCCGACCGGAGCCGATCCGCACGCCGCGAGCAGCGCAACGAGCGCCGCACATGCAATCCGTCTGATTCCTGGTGCCAACATTGAACCTCGCATGACCTTGCCTCGACGGACCACGGTCCGCCGCGCCGGCAAAACGCCTGATTTTAGCGGTTTTGCCAACGCAACTGGGGTTTTGCCTGAGGAATGACTGACGAAAGCGGCAGCATCCATACCGGCGCCGGCCCAGCACGGCGCCGGTGCGCGCGATCAGCCGCCGAGCGTCTCGACGCCGATACGCAGCGTCGCCGTCTCCGTTTGACCCGGTGCGAGCCAGCGCAGGCCGAGCCCGTTGTGGATCGCGTCGGGCAGACCAAGCCAGGGTTCGACGCAGTAGAAGTCGGAGTCCGCGGCTTCCGTCCACGTCGTGACCGCGTACCAGGCAAGCGAGCCGGGCCGGTTCAGGTCGATCGTCACCGCGCGGCCGAGTCCCGGCGCTACGAGGCGCACCGGCGAGGCGGGCGGCGTTGGCTCGAGCACATGGAAGCGGTCGATGATGCTTACGTCGTCGAGCCTGTATTGCGCTTTGCCGGGCTCGGGCGCACTGATCGAACCGTCCGCGAGTTGATGACGGCGCTGGCTAGCCGGCAGGTCGAGCGTCGTCTGAGCGCGCTGGGCATGTGGCAGGGCGAAGTAGAAGTGATGGCCCGCGTACCAGGGAAGCGGATCCGGGCCGGTATTGGTTGCGGCGAGCGTCACGTCGAGCGTATGCGCGTCGGCCAGCCGGTAGGCCGCCTCGAAGCGAAACGCGTACGGGTAGCCTGCGCGGGTGGCGTCCGAGTCGACGAGCGTCATCTGCAGGCCGTGCCCATCGTCGTCGACTTGCGCCGCGAACGGCAGGTCGCGCGCGAAGCCGTGCATCGGCAGATCGCGGACCACGCCTTGGGCGTCGCGCCAGCGCCCGATCTGGCCGTCGACACGATGGCGGCCAAGGAAGGGGAAGAGCAGCGGATTGCCGCCGCGCACGCGGGCCGGCTCGGCCCAGTTCGCATTTTCCGGCCACACGATGACCGGCTGGCCGCCGACGTGCCACGAAAGCAAACGGCCGCCGGCCCACGGCGCGAAGCGCAGCGTCGAGGCACCGCGGGTGAGGGTGAGGATGTCCTGTTCTGGATGTGCGTTCATGGGCGGGCCTGGAGTGGGTGGAAGAAGGGTGGCGCATATGCGCCGGGCAGAGGCGGATTTTGCGCCGCTTTCTCATGCGTGAAAACCCTCGTCGGGAAAGCGTGGGTGTCGTTGACGGACGCGAGTCAGCATAATCCGCATGACCGTGCGGTAGCGCACAGAGCATTTTCGCAGGAGACCTCCCCATGGACCTCGCAATGGCAATGAGCATGGCTCTGTTCAGCCTCTTTGTCGGTAGCAGCGCCTATTTCTTCTACAAGATGGCGCGCTGATCGCGCCGCGGTCCGTCCCCCTCGTTTGATTCCCGCGAGCGCGACACGCGCGTTCGCGCCAGGATCCCTGCATTCGCAGCCAATTTTGTTGCGACGCAGTAACTTTTCTGACAAATCCATCTTCCAGCTTGGCGCTGCAATACGGCCCAGGCATAATCGGTGCGCTTTGCCGCACCGGGCTCCGCAACGGTCCGGCCCCTTACACCACCATTACGAGGATCCGCGCGTGAGTCTCTGGTTTCTATTCTTCCTGAGCGTGTTGCAAGGCGTCACCGAATTGTTTCCCGTGAGCAGCCTCGGCCATACGCTGCTCGTGCCGGCACTGTTCGGCATGCACATCGACAAGCACGCGCCGCAATTGCTGCCGTTCCTCGTCGCATTGCACCTGGGAACCGCCGTCGCTCTGCTCTGGTATTTCCGCGAGCGCTGGGTCGCGTTGATCAGCGGCTTCTTTGCCTCGCTGGGCGGCCGCAAGAACGACGACGGGCACATGATGTGGGCGCTCATCATCGGTACGATTCCGACGGGTATCGTTGGCCTCGTGCTCGAAAAGCGCATCGAAGCCATCTTTCACGATCTGCGTATCGTCGCGGCGGCGTTGATGGTCAATGGCGTGCTGCTGTGGTTCGGCGATCGCCTCCAGCGTGCGCGTGCGCATCGTCCGCCCGAGAAACTTACGTTCCGCCAGGCATTTCTCGTCGGCCTCGCGCAGATCGGCGCGCTCATTCCCGGCTTTTCGCGCAGCGGCCTCACGATGATTGCCGGCAATGCAGCGGGCCTCACGGCAGAAAAGGCAGCGGAGTTCTCGTTCCTGCTCGGCACGCCGATCATCTTCGCGGCTGGTGTGCTCGAACTGCCCAAGCTCTTTCACGCGCGAGATCAGCTGATGACGGCGGTCGTTGGCGGCGTGCTCACGGGTATTGCGGCCTGGCTGAGCGTGAAGTTCCTCATGCGCTATTTCGAGGGACGCGGGCGCCTCGCATCGTTCGGTGCGTATTGCCTGATCGCCGGCGCGATTTTCCTTGGCTGGTTCGCGTTGCATCAGCAGCCGGTTTGATTCTGGCGCCAAGGCCCTTGGCACGCGTCACGAGCGAGGCACGACCGCGTAAGACGATCGCGGTATAATCCAGCCCCGTCTTCGCGAGGCCCGCCTGCGGCCTTGCGCACGTTCACGCGACAGTAGCTCAGCTGGATAGAGCATCGGCCTTCTAAGCCGAGGGTCGGGGGTTCGAGCCCCTCCTGTCGCGCCAGATCAATTAAACAAAAAGCCCGGCCTTCACGGCCGGGCTTTTTGCGTTTTCACACGCCACGAATCGCAGGCCGATTCAAAACCCTCACGCCACGAGCCGCAACGGCACCGGCTCCTCGGCCGCCTGCGCGAGAAAAACCATGCGGTGAAACTCGTGCGGGTTCGAAATGCCGGGAATCGGCGTAGCGATCAGACCCCCGCCGCCCACGACGAGCGAACCATAGTCGAAGATCCGCCCGATCAGGCTTTGCTCGATCCGCACGCTCTCGATCTTCGCGAGCGTCAATTCAACTGTGTGACGGCGTACCGCGCCGAATCTGGCCACCACGCGCTTGTTGGTCACGGCATATTCCGTCGTCCACCAGGCAAGTAGCGACGCGCCGAACAGTCCTAGCCCTGCGGCAAAAAAACCCACCGCTGCGAACGGCGACGTCCCGATGGTGCCGATAAGCACGCCCCAAACCATGAGCAGAAGGCTCAGTGTGATACGCGGCCCCATCGCCCAGAAGCAGGGGTGTCCCTCGCAGACGATCCTTTCGCCTGGCAGGAGAGTCGATTCGACGTATTTCACAATGACCTCCGTCAAGATTTGTGCAGTAATTAATCTGTAAGGTAGTGCATCCTGCGGCGTAGGATCCGTGGTCGAACGTCGCGGCTCAGCCCGGCTGGCGCGTGAACGGTGCAAGGGGCGATGAATCCGAGGCGCAATAAAAAGGGCAGCCCGAGGGCTGCCCGTCAAACCGGATGTTGCTCATCCGGCAATCGATGGTCCGTTTGTCGCGCTTAGAGCTTCACGTCGAGCGCGTTGGTCAGATCGCCCATCGGCTGGCCGCCGTTGCTCTTGAGCGCGGCGTCGCGGCTGGCAAGTCCCGGCAGCGTGGGCAGCGAGAAGCGGCGCGTGATGAGGCGCAGGATCGAGGTCGTGTCGTACTGCGTGTGGTCGACGTAAGCCTTCTTCGCGTACGGCGAGATGATGAGCGTCGGAATGCGCGAGCCCGGACCCCAGCGGTCGCCCTTGGGCGGCGCAACGTGATCCCAGAAACCGCCGTTTTCGTCGTAGGTCACCACCACGACCATGTTGTTCCACTGCGGGCTCTTCTGCAGATGCGCGATGACGTCCGCGATGTGCTGGTCGCCGCTCGTCACGTCCGTGTAGCCCGCGTGCTCGTTCAGGTTGCCCTGCGGCTTATAGAATGCCACGGTCGGCAGCGCCCCGGCGTCGATCGCCTTGATGAACTCCGTGCCGTCCATGCCGCCGTCGAGCAGGTGCTTCGCGCGCGCGTCGGTGCCCGGCGCGTAGTTCGCGAAGTAGTTGAACGGCTGGTGGTGCGGCTGGAAGTTCGGCGCCGTCATGTTCGCGCCGTAGATCACGCCCGAGGTGCTGTTCTGCGCGGCGCTTACGGCCGCGCCCCACGCGCCGCCGTACCACGCCCACGTCACGCCCGCGTTCGAAAGCAGATCGCCGATGTTCTGGGCCGTTTGCGCGGGCATCGTGGAGGCGTTCGACGGGTCGGCCAGGCTCGCGTCGCCGCCCGAAGCCGCTGCGTTGCCGCTTGGCTGATACGGCGGCTGCATCGTGTTGATCGCGTAGAAGTCCGGCGTCAGATTGCCCGACTTCACGAACTTCGGAACCCCATCGAGCGCCGACTTCGGCGAGTTCGATGCGAGCGTAAGCGAGACGCCGTCGGCGTCCACGGTCGAGATCGTCGGCTTGGCCGGGTTCGTGTCCGCGTTCGCGTAGTACGGCGTACACGCGCAGATCAGCCACTGGTGATTCAGGAACGAGCCGCCGAACGCGCCCATGAAGAAGTTGTCAGCGAGCGTGTATTGCTGGGCGATCTTCCAGAGCGGCAGCTTTTCGGCGCTCGTCGTGTAATGCCCCATCACGAGACCGCCGGAGTCGCCGTAGGCCGCGAACATGTCGTTCTTGCCGCCGTGAATCTGCATCTGGTTCTCGTAGAAGCGGTGATACAGGTCGCGCGTCGTGACCGAGAGCGGCACGTTGTAGCCCTTCGCGTCGTCGATGGCGAACGGCGCATTCGGCATGTTCTCGGTCATCGCCGCGGTCACGACGGGCGTGACGCCCGTTTGCGTGAGACCGTTCCAGACGGTCGGCAGCGTGGCCAGCACGGAGCCGTCGCGATCGAGCTGCTGCGCGCTTTGCGCGCTCACGTTCTGCAGGCCGTTGGCGCCCGGGAAGCTGCTGTACAGGTTGTCGAAGCTGCGGTTTTCCGCGTAGATCACGACGATGTTCTTCACCGACGAAAGGCCGGCCTTGCTGCTGTCGCTGCCGCCGCAAGCCGCGACGGCCAGTACCGACGCCGCTACCGCGATCGGCGTGGCATAGAACCATTTTCTGTTGATCATTTTTCTCTCTCGCGTTGGGGGCCCGCATGGAAGCCGGCGCGAATGACACCGGTCTTCGGGCGAGGCGCAGTGTCGCAACGGATTTTGACAGCGATATGTAAAAAATTACATTTAGCTTTTTCGTGACCTTTGATTGCATGACATCTGTCTTACGGCATGTCATTGGAGCATCATATCCCTGACATACGCTTTCGCGACTTCGATGCGCGACTGAGCGCATCGGCAATCGCACTGCAGCGGCGCGACGCCACGCGCGCGCCGCGCTCAAGCTTCGGGGACCAGGCATGTTGCGTAGATTGGCGCGTCGTTCGGCGCGAACGGAAGGTGAGACGCGGGCTCGATCGCACGGCGGCGTGCGCCGCCACGCAGGGCACTTCGTGATGGCGGCGGGGCTGTCGTTGCTGCTGGCGGCATGCGACGGCAGCACGTCCGCTTCCGCTGATGCCGATGCGACGACAGGTGCATCCGGCAGCGCCTCGCGCGCGCACGACGCCAATGCGAACGCACGCGCCGTACAGGGCGTGAAGCTCATGAAGATCGCCGCGCCTGCGCAAGGCGGGCAGACGCGTGCCGAGGTCTATGCGCAGGTGCGCCGCATGACGGCGCTCGGCAAGCAGATGTTCTTCGACCCGTCGCTCTCGGGCTCGGGCAAGATGGCGTGCGCGTCGTGCCACAGCCCGGACCACGCGTTCACGCCGACGAACGCGCTCGACGTGCAGATCGGCGGCACGGACATGCGACGCCAGGGCATGCGCGCCGTGCCGACGCTCAAGTATCTGCAGGCAGTGCCGGCGTTCGCCGAGCACTATCACGACTCCGATGACGAAGGCGATGAAAGCGTCGATGCCGGTCCGACCGGCGGCCTCACGTGGGACGGCCGCGTTGATCGGGGCTCGGACCAGGCGCGCATTCCGTTGCTCTCGACGTTCGAGATGGCGAGTTCGCCGAGGAAAGTCGCCGAAGCCGTGCGCGCGGCGCCCTACGCAGGGGCGTTTCGCGAGGCCTTCGGCGCGCTCGTCCTCGCTGACGACGACGCGACTTTCAAGGCAGTGCTGAAGTCACTGGAGACATTCGAGCAGTCGCCCGAAGTGTTCTATCCGTACACGAGCAAGTACGACGCGTACCTGGCCGGCAAGGCCGCGCTCAGCGCCGCCGAACTGCGCGGGCTGCAGCTTTTCAACGACGAGAAGAAGGGCAATTGCGCGAGCTGCCATATCAGCCAGCGCGCAAAAGACGGCTCGCCTCCCCAGTTCAGCGACTTCGGTCTGATTGCCGTGGGCGTGCCGCGCAACCGCGCGCTTGCCGTGAATCACGACCGTAAGTTTTTCGATCTCGGCGCATGTGGCCCGGAGCGCAAGGACCTCGATCACCGCTCGGAATTTTGCGGGCTCTTCCGCACGCCGACGCTGCGCAACGTCGCGCTCAAGAAGTCGTTCTTTCACAACGGCATCTATCACTCGCTGGAAGGCGTGCTGCGTTTCTACGCGCGGCGCGACACGAATCCGGAGGAGTTCTATCCGGTGGCGAAGGGCAGGGTGCAGAAGTTCGACGACTTGCCGCAGCGCTACTGGGCCAATCTCAACACGGATCCGCCGTTCGATCGCAAGCCGGGCGACGAGCCGGTGTTCAGCAACGCCGAAATCAAGGACGTGATTGCGTTTCTCGATACGCTCACCGACGGCTGGCAGCCGGGTGCGCACTGAGCGTGAACTGAGCGTGAACCGGGCGCGCGGTGTCAGACGCCCGCGATCAGCAGGCAGGCGCCGGTGAGCACGAGGAAGGACGCGAGCAAGCCGACCGTGCCGATGCGCACCGTGGCGTCCGGCCAGCGCGGCGCGCGCTCGGGACCGACTGCGAAGTTCGTGCCGCGCGCCTGCGGTTGTGGCGCGAGCGTGAAGTGCGCGACGAACGACATCAAGCCAATGCAGATGAGGGTCAGCAGGACCGAAAAGACCCTCAATGCGATGGCGTAGGTCATGTCAGGCATTCCCGATGGGCTGTAAGTGGGAGACGGAGCCATCGTAGTGATCGGCCTTCTGTCACACCATCGGATCACTCCGAAAAGGAACCGGCTGCCCGCGCGTGTTCGGCCTCACTGGGCGAGCCGAAAAAAGGGCGCGTGTTATGCTTTTCGCCGATTCGTTCAGTCCGCCGAGGAGAACACACAATGTCCAGCATGCCCCGAACCCTTCCCACGCTGAGCGCCCTGGGCGCGGCCCTCCTTGTCGCCGTTGGCATGGGCAGCGCGCATGCCGCCAACCTGGGCTTTCTGAACAACACGCCCATGTCGTTCATGAACCAGGCAGACTACAACTCGCTCCAGAACGCCGTGCGCGACGCCGTCGAGCACAAGGCCGATGGCGAGAGCACGTCATGGTCGAACGAAGGCTCGCGCAACGGCACGCGCATCACCTCGACCATCACGCCGTCGAATACGCAAAAGGAAGGCGACAAGACGTGCCGCGATACGGAGGTCGTCATCAGCGCGAAGGGCCAGTCGATGACGCTGCGTCCGCACTTCTGCCGCGCGGGCCAAGGCGCGTGGGTCTTCCAGAAGCAGCACTGAGCGCGCGGTGAACGGCAAGGTCGTTTCGTGCGGCATCGTGCTGCTCGATCCTGAAGGCCGCGTGCTGCTCGCGCACGCAACCGGCACGAATCACTGGGACATTCCGAAGGGGCAGGGCGAGCCCGGCGAGAGCGAATCGCAGAGCGCGCGCCGCGAGATGGTCGAGGAGACCGGTATCGAAGTCGCGGCGCCGCGCCTCGTCGATCTCGGGCGCTTCATGTACCGGCGCGACAAGGATCTGCATCTCTTTGCCGCGCGCGCGAGCGCCGATGAGCTCGACCTCTCGCGTTGCATTTGCGTGTCGCTGTTTCCGCGACGCGAGGACGGCGTGATGATTCCGGAAATGGACGCCTGGCGCTGGACCGTACCTGGCGAAGTGGATCGCTACGCGAGCCGCAGTCTCGCGCGGCTCTTTCGCACGTCGCTCTCGCTCGCGGAGCTGCATCGCAGACTGTAAGCCGGTCCTGCTAGCCGGCCGCCGCCGAAATGAAAAAAGCCCGCACGAATCTGTGCGGGCTTTTTGTTTGCCTGCAGGCGCGGCGCGAGGCTTATTTGCCCCAGCTGTCGCGCAAACCGACGATGCGGTTGAATACCGGCGCACCCGGCTTCGAATCGTAGCGGTCGGCGACGAAGTAGCCATGACGCTCGAATTGATAGCGGTCTTCCGGCGCGGCGTCGCGTGCGCCCGGTTCCAGATACGCTTGCACCACGCGCTTCGAATCCGGATTGAGCGCTTCGAGGAAGTCGCGGCCGCCCGCGTCGGGCTGCTCTTCGCGGAACAGGCGATCGTAGAGGCGCACTTCCGCCGGGCACGCATGCGCTGCGCTGACCCAGTGAATGTTGCCCTTGACCTTGTAGTTGTTCGCGCCTTCCGTGCCCGACTTGCTGTCCGGGAAGTAGTTGCAGTGCACGGCGATCACGTTGCCGTTCTCGTCCTTGTCCGCGCCCGTGCATTCGATCACGAAGCCATAGCGCAGACGCACCTTGTTGCCCGGGAACAGGCGGAAATAGCCCTTCGGCGGCGTCTCGTTGAAGTCCTCGCGCTCGATCCACAGCTCGCGCGAGATCGGGAACGTGCGCAGGCCGCGCTCCGGATGATGCGGATGCACGGGGGCCGTGCAGTCCTCGCTCTGGCCTTCGGGATAGTTGTCGATGATGAGCTTGAGCGGGTCGAGCACGGCGGCCGTGCGCGGCGCCTTGTCGTCGAGGTCGTCACGCAGCGCGCCTTCGAACACGCTCATGTCGATCCACGAATCGACCTTCGTCACGCCGATGCGTTCGCAGAACAGCTGGATCGCTTCGGGCGTGAAGCCGCGGCGGCGCACGCCGACGATGGTCGGCATGCGCGGGTCGTCCCAGCCTTCCACGTGGCCTTCGGTCACCAGTTGCAGCAGCTTGCGCTTGCTCGTGATCGCGTAGGTCAGGTTCAGGCGCGAAAACTCGATTTGCTGCGGCAGCGGGCGCGTGAAGACGCCGGCGTCGGCCAGTTCGCTTAGCACCCAGTCATACAGCGGGCGATGGTCCTCGAACTCGAGCGTGCACAGCGAATGCGTGATGTTTTCCAGCGCGTCCGAGATGCAGTGCGTGTAGTCGTACATCGGGTACACGCACCACTTGTCGCCGGTGCGGTAGTGATGCGCGAAGCGGATGCGGTAGATCACCGGATCGCGCATGTTGAAGTTCGGCGACGCCATGTCGATCTTCGCGCGCAGCACATGCGCGCCTTCCTCGAATTCGCCCGCCTTCATGCGGCGGAAGAGGTCGAGGTTTTCGTCGACGGAGCGATCGCGGAACGGCGAGTTCTTGCCGGCTTCGGTGGCCGAGCCGCGGTTGGCGCGCATCTCTTCCGGCGACTGGCTATCGACATACGCCTTGCCGCGCTGGATCAGCAGTTCGGCGAACTCGTAAAGCTTGTCGTAGTAGTCGCTTGCGTAGAAGAGGTATTCCTGATCTTCTTTCTTCCACTCGAAGCCGAGCCATTCGACGGCGTCGATGATCGAGTTGACGTATTCGACATCTTCCTTCTCCGGGTTCGTGTCGTCGAAGCGCAGGTGGCACACGCCGCCGTAGCTTTTCGCGACGCCGAAGTTCAGGCAGATGCTCTTCGCGTGGCCGATGTGAAGGTAGCCATTCGGCTCCGGCGGGAAGCGCGTTTCGACGCGCTGCGCCCACTTGCCCGAGCGGTTGTCGTCGTCGATGATGTTGCGGATGAAATTGGATGCCGCAGGCGCGTCCGTGCGGTCGGCGTCTTTACGTTCGGTATTCATGCGAAAAGGGAGTCGTTCGAGGGCGCCCGTCAAAAGGATAACAGCGCGTAACTGGGCACCCGATGGTGTCTTCCATTCTACCTGACGCGACCCGCCATGCCAGTCCCGGTGCCGGATCGTCGTGCGGACCACAACAAGCGAGAGGAAAACGTGATGTCGAGCGAAACGGCTGTGCTGGTGCTTCCGGGCTATATGGATTCGGGGCCGGGGCACTGGCAGACGCGCTGGGAAGCCGCGCACGCGGGCTTTGCGCGGGTGCAGATGCCCGACTGGATGCACCCGGACTGCGAGGCGTGGTGCGCCGCGCTGGAGGCTGCCGTACAACGCGCGCCGGCTGGCGTGCGCTTGGCCGCTCACAGCCTCGGCTGCCTGACCGTGGCGCACTGGGCCGCGCATCACGCGAGCGCGGCGACGCGCGCGAAGGTGGCCGGCGCGCTGCTGGTGGCGCTACCCGATCCGCACGGTCCCGAATTTCCGCGCGACGCGCGGGGCTTCGATCCGGTTCCGCTCACGGCGCTGGCGTTTGCGAGCGTCGTGGTCGCCAGCAGCGACGATCCGTATGGCGGCGTGGGGTTTTCGCAGCGCTGCGCGCAGGCGTGGGGCAGCCGCTGGATCGAGATCGGCGCGCGCGGGCACATCAATGCGGACAGCGGGCTCGACGACTGGCCGCAAGGGCTGGAATGGCTGATGTCGATGGGGAAAGAGGGCGGCTAAGGGCCCCTAAGGGCCGCCCCGGGACCTTGCGGTTACACCACGCCCTTGCCGCGCAACGCCGCCACTTGCTCGTCACCGTAGCCAAGCACTTCGCGCAGTACCGCTTCGGTATGCTCGCCGAGCGTGGGCGGATGGCTCGCCACGCGCGGCGGCGTTTCGCTCATGCGGATGGGATTGCCCACGAGCCGCGCCGTGCCGCCCGAAGGGTGCGGCACGTCCACCTGGAGCCCGCGCGCGATCACCTGCTCGTTCTCGAACACTTCCGCGAGGTTGTTGATCGGCCCGCACGGCACGCCCGCCGCTTCGAGCGCGCCGATCCAGTCGGCTTTCGTGCGCGTGCGGATCAGATCGGCGACGATCGGCACGAGCGTATCGCGATGGCGCACGCGCGCCGGATTGGTCGCGAAGCGCTCGTCGTCGGCAAGCCCGGGCTGGCCCGCCACCTCGACGAACTTGCGGAACTGCCCGTCGTTGCCGACGGCGAGGATGATCCAGCTATCGCTCGTCTGGAACGCCTGATAGGGCACGATGTTGGGATGCGCGTTGCCCCAGCGTGCGGGCGCATTGCCGCTCGCCAGGTAGTTCGAATTCATGTTCGCGAGCATCGCCACCTGCACGTCGAGCAGCGCCATGTCGACGTATTGGCCCACGCCCGTGCGGTCGCGGTGCGCGAGCGCCGTCAGCACGGCAATGGTCGAATACATGCCGGTCATGAGGTCGGCGATCGCGACGCCCGCCTTTTGCGGGCCGCCGCCCGGCAGCGCGTCGCGCTCGCCGGTAATGCTCATGAAGCCGCCCATGCCCTGCACGATGAAGTCGTAGCCCGCGCGCGAGGCGTAGGGCCCGGTCTGGCCGAAGCCGGTGACCGAACAGTAGATGAGGTCGGGCTTCACCTCGCGCAGCGACGCGTAGTCGAGGCCGTATTTCCTCAACTGGCCGGCCTTGTAGTTCTCCAGCACGACATCGCTTTGCGCGGCCAGCTCGCGCACGATGCGCTGCCCCTCCGGCGTGGCGATATCCACGGTCACCGAGCGCTTGTTGCGGTTCGCGGCGAGGTAGTAGGCGGCCTCGGCTGTGTCCGCGCCATCGGGCGTCTTCAGGTACGGAGGGCCCCAGTGGCGGGTGTCGTCGCCGGCGCCGGGGCGCTCCACCTTGATCACGTCGGCGCCGAAGTCGGCGAGAGTCTGTGCACACCACGGTCCGGCGAGGACGCGGGTGAGATCGAGTACGCGGATATGGCTGAGAGCGCCCATGCTGTGTCTTCCAATGTCGTTCTAAAGCGGGCCGCGAGCGCGCGTGGCGCGCCGGCCGATTCCGCCCATAGTAAGCGAAAAGGCGCGGGATGCGTCAATATTCGGTACAAAGTTCCGCAGTGCGGAACAAAATTGCTCGTCTCGTTATGTTGCTGCGCGCCCTGTCGCACCCATGCAAACCACGCCGGACGCGCCGCCGCGAGCGCGCGGCGATCCCGTATAATCGTTCGATTCAGCACCGGGGTTTTCGTGAGCAACGTGGGCCCCGAGCGCGACCACGACAAAGACTCAGCACCGTACGCCCCAGGAAGGACCCAACGCACGCCATGAAAGCCGCCGACATCCGCGAGAAATTTCTCAAGTTCTTCGAATCGAAGGGCCACACGATCGTGCGCTCGTCGAGCCTCGTGCCGGGCAACGACCCGACACTGCTCTTCACCAACTCGGGCATGGTGCAGTTCAAGGACGTGTTCCTCGGCACCGAAAAGCGGCCGTACTCGCGCGCCACGACCGCGCAGCGCAGCGTGCGCGCAGGCGGCAAGCACAACGACCTCGAAAACGTCGGCTACACGGCGCGTCACCACACGTTCTTCGAGATGCTCGGCAACTTCTCGTTCGGCGACTACTTCAAGCGCGACGCGATCCACTACTGCTGGGAACTGCTGACCAAGGTCTACGCGCTGCCGGCAGACAAGCTCACGGTCACCGTCTACAAGGAAGACGACGAAGCCTTCGACATATGGGCGAAGGAAATCGGCGTGCCGGTGGAGCGCATCATCCGCATCGGCGACAACAAGGGTGCGCGCTACGCCTCGGACAACTTCTGGCAGATGGCCGACACCGGCCCCTGCGGTCCGTGCTCGGAAGTGTTCTACGACCACGGCCCGGAAATCTGGGGCGGGCCCCCGGGGTCGCCTGAGGAAGACGGCGACCGCTTTATCGAGATCTGGAATCTCGTGTTCATGCAGTTCAACCGCGACGCCCAGGGCAACATGACGCCGCTGCCCAAGCAGTGCGTCGACACGGGCATGGGCCTCGAACGTCTCGCCGCGGTGCTCCAGCATGTGCACAGCAACTACGAGATCGACCTGTTCCAGAACCTCATCAAGGCGGCTTCGCGTGAAACGAACACGCCCGACCTCACGAACAACTCGCTGAAGGTCATTGCCGACCATATCCGCGCGTGCTCGTTCCTGATCGTCGACGGCGTGATTCCCGGCAACGAAGGCCGCGGCTACGTGCTGCGCCGTATCGTGCGCCGAGCGATCCGCCACGGCTACAAGCTCGGCCAGAAGAGCGCGTTCTTCCACAAGCTGGTGGCGGATCTCGTCGCGGAAATGGGCGCCGCCTACCCGGAACTCGCCGAAGCGCAGCAGCGCGTGACGGACGTTCTGCGCCAGGAAGAAGAGCGCTTCTTCGAGACCATCGAGCACGGCATGTCGATTCTCGAAGCCGAACTCGCCGACCTCGAAGCCAAGGGCGGCAAGACGCTCTCGGGCGAACTCGCGTTCAAGCTGCACGACACGTACGGCTTCCCGCTCGACCTCACGGCCGACGTTTGCCGCGAACGCAACGTCACGGTCGACGAGCCGGCGTTCGACGAAGCCATGGCGCGTCAGCGCGAGCAGGCGCGCGCGGCAGGCAAGTTCAAGATGACGCAGGGCCTCGAATACTCGGGCGCGAAGACGGCGTTCCACGGCTACGAGGAAATCGCGTTCGATGACGCGAAGGTCGTCGCGCTCTACGTGGACGGCGCGTCGGTCACCGAAGTGAAGGCGGGCCAGGACGCCGTGGTCGTGCTCGACCACACGCCGTTTTACGCGGAATCGGGCGGCCAGGTGGGCGACCAGGGCGTGATCTCGAACGCGAGCATCCGTTTCGCCGTGGCCGACACGCTCAAGGTTCAGGCCGATGTGAGCGGCCACCACGGCACGCTCGAGCAGGGCACGCTTAAGGTTGGCGACGTCGTGAAGGCGGAAATCGACGCCATTCGCCGCGCCCGCACCGCGCGCAATCACTCGGCCACGCACCTGATGCACAAGGCGCTGCGCGAAGTGCTCGGTTCGCACGTGCAGCAGAAGGGCTCGCTCGTCGACGCGGATAAAACCCGCTTCGACTTCGCGCACAACGCACCGATGACGGACGACGAGATCCGCCGCGTCGAGCAGATCGTCAACGCGGAAGTGCTCGCGAACGCGCCCGGCATTGTGCGCGTGATGTCGTACGACGACGCGGTGAAGGGCGGCGCGATGGCGCTGTTCGGCGAGAAGTACGGCGACGAAGTGCGCGTGCTCGATCTCGGCTTCTCGCGCGAGCTGTGTGGTGGCACGCACGTCACGCGCAGCGGCGATATCGGCTTCTTCAAGATCGTGATGGAAGGCGGCGTGGCCGCAGGCATCCGCCGCGTGGAAGCGATCACGGGCGACAACGCCGTGCGCTTCGTGCAGGAGCTCGACGCGCGCGTGAATGCGGCAGCGGCGGCGCTCAAGGCGCAACCTTCGGAACTGACGCAGCGTATCGCGCAGGTGCAGGACCAGGTGAAGTCGCTCGAGAAGGAACTGGGCGCGCTCAAGTCGAAGCTCGCTTCGAGCCAGGGCGACGAGCTCGTCGGGCAGGCCATCGAAGTGAACGGCGTGCACGTGCTGGCCGCGACGCTCGATGGCGCCGATTCGAAGACGCTGCGCGAGACCGTGGACAAGCTCAAGGACAAGCTCAAGAGCGCGGCCATCGTGCTGGCGGCTGTCGATGGCGGCAAGGTCAGCCTGATCGCGGGCGTGACCGCCGAGGCGAGCAAGAAGGTCAAGGCCGGCGATCTCGTGAACTTTGTCGCCCAGCAGGTCGGCGGCAAGGGCGGTGGCCGTCCCGACATGGCGCAGGCAGGCGGCACCGAGCCGGCTAACCTGCCGGCCGCGCTCGCCGGCGTGAAGGGCTGGGTCGAAGCGAAGCTGTAATACGCGCGTCGCGGCTTGAACGCCGCTTTGCGACGAAGAAGGGCTGTCCGCGAGGGCAGCCCTTTTTGTTTCCCGCGCGGCTTAAATGACGTGAAGGCCTGAGGGTGCGGCTGCAGTCTCAGTCGCGATTGGCAACGCCGCGCTGCCCGTGCGTTGCGCATGCTCCAGCAGCGCATCCCTCAACGCGCCGAGCGCGGGCGAAAAGTGGCCGCGCCGCCAGGCGAGCAGCGTGTCGATCTGACCGAGCTTGCCGAGCGAATGCATCGTGACCTCGTCGGCGCCGCGTTGCAGTTCGAGCACCGAGCGCGGCGCGACGGCCACGCCCGCACCCGCCGCCACACACGCGACGATCGCGTGATACGAGCCCAGTTCCAGCACGCGCGAAGGCCGGATGCCGTGTTCCAGATACCAGCGCTCGACATAGGCGCGATACGCGCAGCCGCGCTCGAACGCGACGAGCGTGGACAGCGCGATGTCGCCGGGCTGGCGGATCGGCCGGTGGCCGCGCGGCGTGAGCATCACGAGTTCTTCGCGATAGACCGGCACGTGCTCGAATATCTCAGGGTCCGGCAGTCCGTCGAGCGGCGTGGCGATCAGCGCCGCATCGACTGCGTATTCGCGCAGGCGCTCGATCATCGTGCCGGTCGTGCCCGTTTCCAGTTCGAGCGTGACTTCGGGCCACATCTGGTGATAGTGCGCGAGCGGGCCAGGCAGACGGCTTGCTGCAGCGCTCTCCATCGTGCCGAGGCGCAGGCGTCCCGCCGGACGCCCGGCCTTCAGCGCGTGGCGCGCTTCGTCCGCGAGCGCGAGCAGGCGCTCGGCATAGGGCAGCAGGGTTTCGCCAGCGGGCGTGAGAATGAGGCGGCGGCCCTCGCGCGTGAAGAGCGGGGTGCCGAGTTGATCTTCGAGCTGCTTGATGCGCGTGGTCACGTTCGACTGCACGCGGTTGAGCTTGGCCGCGGCCCGCGTCACGCCGTTTTCCCGCACGACCGCCCGGAAAATCGCCAGTTCGGCGAGGTCCATAGTTCTCTCCTCGGAATGCATCGATTCATGATAATTCATTTTTCGTGAACGATAGAATCGCCTACGATGGTAGGTAGCCGCTTAATCCGCCGATCTCATGAACGATTACGTCCCCCGCGCCGTCCACGTTTCCGAACCCCGCCCGCATGCCGGCCGGCGCGCGGCGTTGGCCTGCATGGTGACGCTCGCCATCGCGCTGGGCGTCGGGCGCTTCGCCTTTACGCCGCTGTTGCCGCTGATGCTGCACGGCGGCGCGCTTGACCTGCGTCACGGCGGCTGGCTCGCCTCGCTGAACTACGCGGGTTACTTCGTTGGCGCGATCAGCTGCGTCGCGCTGCGCATGGCACCCGCGAAGATCGTGCGCGCGGGCCTCGTGGTCACGGTGCTCCTCACGCTCGTGATGGGCCTCACCCAGCAGTTCTGGATCTGGGCCGTGGTGCGCTTCGTGGCGGGCGCGGTGAGCGCGTGGACGTTCGTATTCGCCTCGCAGTGGGGCCTGCGGCGGCTCGCGCAGCTCGGCGCGAACGAGTGGGGCGGCGTGATCTACACCGGTCCTGGCGTCGGCATCATTGCGACCGGGTTGTTCGTGAGCGCGGCCGGCGGTCTCGGCGCGCGCGCGGGCTGGATCGGCTTCGGGCTGATCAGCGCGCTGCTCGCCGCCGTCGTCTGGTCGACGTTTGGGGAAGACATGCGCGCGCTCGCGCCGCGTTCCGCCGCGCGTGCTGCGGCTAGCGTCGCGCACAAGGAGCGCGACGGCCGCCGCGCCGACGCCTTCTGGCTCGTGCTGCTCTACGGCGTGCCCGGCTTCGGCTACATCATCACGGCGACGTTCCTGCCCGTGATCGCACGCCATGCGCTGCCCGGCTCGGCCTGGCCCGACCTGTTCTGGCCGATGCTCGGCGCGGCGCTGATCGCCGGCGCGCTGCTGGCTGCGCGCCTCCCGCTGCATTGGGACAACCGCCTGATGCTGGCGGGCGCCTACGTGCTGCAGGCCGTGGGCATCGCGCTCGGCATCATCTGGCCCAACGCCGCGGGCTTCTCGTTCGGCAGTGTGTTGATCGGCCTGCCGTTCACGGCGATCACGCTCTTCGCGATGCGCGAGGCGCGTCTGCTGCGCGGCGAGCATGCCGCCGCGCTGATGGGCTATGCGACGGCCGCCTATGGCGTCGGGCAGATCGCCGGGCCGCTCGTGGCCGCGCCGCTCGCGGCGTCGACGGGCTCGTTTTCGCCTTCGCTGTGGCTCGCGGCGGCTGCGCTCGTGGCCGGCGCAATCGGGCTCGTATGGCGGGCCTGGCATACGCGCGAGGCCGCACGCGGACTCCGATAGCACACTAGAATGGACGCTTTCGCGCAAGCCGCGAGCGTGTCCGCCGGGCCGCGCGGCCGGTTCCCAGCGCCATCGACCTGTGTCTTTTCCCCCATGAGCGACTACCAGTTTTGCCCGCGCTGCGCCACGCGCCTGATCGAGCGCGCCGATCCCGCCCACGAAGGCGGCCGTGTGCGTCTTGCCTGCCCGGACCACGCTTGTGGCTATGTCCACTGGAACAATCCGCTGCCCGTCGTGGCGGCGATCGTCGAGTACGAAGGCCGCATTCTGCTGGCCCGTAACGCGGCCTGGCCAGAGGGTATGTTCGCGCTCGTCACCGGCTTTCTCGAAAACGGCGAGACGCCCGAAGAGGGCATCGCGCGTGAAGTGCATGAAGAAACCGCGCTGCGCGCCGAGAGCGTCGAACTGGTTGGCGTGTACGAGTTCATGCGCAAGAACGAGCTCATCATCGCGTATCACGTGAAGGCGTCGGGCACGATCGCGCTCTCGCCCGAACTGCTCGAATACCGCCTCGTCGAGCCCGCGAAGCTGCGGCCGTGGCGCGCGGGCACCGGGCAGGCGCTCGGCGAATGGATGCGCCGGCGCGGCCTGCCGTTCGAGTTCGTCGAGCGTCCGGGCCAGTGATCGCCGCGCGCCAAGCGACGTTTTCCCGCCACGCCTTCCCTGGATCTCTTCGATGAACCGCCCCGTCACCGTCGCCCGCTCCGGGTATCGTCATTTCCTGCCGATCGGCACGCGCTGGATGGACAACGATGTCTACGGCCACGTGAACAACGTCGTCTACTACAGCTACTTCGACACCGTGGTGAACGAGTATCTGATTCGCGCGGGCGCGCTCGACATCGAGCACGGCACGACCATCGGGCTCGTCGTCGAAACGCAGTGCAACTACTTTGCGCCGCTCGTGTTTCCGGAGCGCGTGGAGGCGGGGCTGCGCGTTGCGCGCCTCGGGTCGTCGAGCGTGCGCTACGAGGTCGGACTCTTTCGCGAAGGCGAGGACGCGCCCGGGGCGCAGGGTCATTTCGTGCACGTCTACGTCGACCGGGCGACGCGCCGGCCCGTGAGCGCGTTGCCCGACGCACTGCGCGCGGCGCTCGAGCCGCTCGTCGTCGGCTAGACGCGGTCGGCCAGACGCGGTCGGCCAGACGCGCCTCAGCGCGGCACGCTTACGCGTTCGAGCACCGTCATCGGGCCGATCTGCGCGAGCGTCTGCAACTGCGCCGCGTTACGCACGAAGAACGAGCCGGCAAAGCCGAGCGAGTTCACCGAAATCCCTTCGACACATTCTGTCGCGCGGGGCACCACCAGCATCCACCGGCGCGTCACGAGCAGGTTGTACGGGGCGCCCTGATGCGCGACGCCGCCCACGTCGATTGCGGGCACGCCCGCCGCGTCCAGCAGCGCGCGATAGCAGTCGAGTGCGACATGCGTGGCATCTTCCGCCGTGCCGATGTCGGTGCCGAGATCGAGGCGCGCAAACGCATGGCGAAACGCGAGCCCCGGCACGATCGCGATGGGACGCGCGCCGTGGACCGCCTGCGCGCCGCCGAGCAGCGCTTCGAGCGGCGCCACGTGAGGCGCATCGCCTGCGAGCGGCAGCGGCACCATCTGCCAATGCTTGTGTGGCTGGCTCGCGCCCGCGGCTGCGCCGCCGTTGTAGAACCCGAGTCCGTCGATCTCGCGCAACGCCGCGATCAGCGCGCTGAAGTCCGCCGCGTCGAGTAGCGCTTCCTGCGGTTCGTAGCAGCGCGTCACGATCAGCAGATGCCGGTCGATCACATTGAACTTGTTGAGCAGCGCGACGTGGGTGGGCGAGAGGTCGCCGACGAAGAGATCGGGCTCGTAAGGCAGGAACGGATCGCGCGGCGCCGCCCCAGTGGATGAAATTGAAGTCTGCGGCGTGAGGCGCGCCGCCTCCTTGCGCGCGAGATTCCCGGCCACGCGCACGGAGAAACGCATGCCGCCATCGTCGATGAAGGTATGCGCCGTCTCGATGGGATGGAGCGCGCCGCACGCGAGCGCGTGCGCCGTCTGCCGCCCGATCGCCGCGCACAGCGTCGTCATCGGCGTTCAGGCCTTGTAGCCGATCGCGCGCAACAGGTCCTTGCGCCAGCACACGTCGTCCTCGGCCTCGACGCCCAGCGGCGGCATGCCGTCCACCACGCCGACGATGCCGCGCCCCTGGTCCGTCTCCGCGATCAGCACCTGGGTGGGGTTCGCGGTGGCGCAGAAGATGCGGCAGACCTCGGGGACGGCCTTGATCGCGTTGAGCACGTTGATGGGGAAGAAACCGTCGCCGAGAAAGACGATGAAGCAGTGACCCGCCGCGATGCGCAACGCGTTTTGCGTAGCCATCTCGATGAGCGCGTCCTGTGTGCCCGAGCGCCGTACGAGCCGCTTGCCCGACGCCTCGCAGAACGCGATGCCGAACTGGATGCCCGGCACCGCGCCGTAAAGCGCCTCGTGCAGATCCTCGACGGATTTGATGAAGTGGGTCTGGCCAAGGATGAAGTTGGTGGCTTCGGGCTTTTCGATCTCTACCGTGGACAGTTGCATGGCGAACCTCGCGCGCGGGCGTCTCGAACGCGCCGCCGTTCGCCGGGCCGAAGGGGCTGGCGGGCGGCGGCGGCCAACCACAAGCCTAGTACGAAGTCGCGGCGAGGCAAAGCGTGGGCAGGCGCACAACGAACAACGGCCGGAGCCCCGAGGGGCGTCCGGCCGTTTTGCAGAGCGCTGCGCGCGCCGCTGCGCTTATGCGGTCTTCTTCGCGCGCTTGCCTTCCACGTCGGGCAGCAGCACGGTGAGGATGCCGATGAGCGGCAGGAACGAGCAGACCTTGTAGACGAAGCCGATGCTGGTCGCATCCGCCAACTGGCCGAGCACCGCTGCGCCGATGCCGCCAAGGCCGAACGCGAAACCGAAGAACAGACCCGCGACCATGCCCACCTTGCCCGGAATCAGCTCCTGCGCGTAGACGAGGATGGCCGAGAACGCCGAAGCGAGCACCACGCCGATGATCACCGTGAGCACGCCGGTCCAGAACAGGTTGGCGTAGGGCAGTAGCAGCGTGAAGGGCGCCACGCCGAGAATCGAGACCCAGATCACGTACTTGCGGCCGATGCGGTCACCCACCGGACCGCCGATGATCGTGCCAGCGGCAACGGCGGCGAGGAACACGAACAGATGGATCTGCGCGGCCTGCACGGAGAGGTGGAAGCGGTCGATCAGATAGAACGTGAAGTAGCTGTTGATGCTCGCGAGGTAGAAGTACTTCGAGAACACGAGCAGCACGAGCACGCCGATGGCGCCCGCCACGCGTCCACGCGAGAGCACGACATGCGGCACCTCGGCGCGCTTTTTCTTCATCGCGGGATGGGCCTTGTACCAGCGGCCGATCTGCGTGAGCACGACCATGCCGACGAGCGCCGCCGCCGAGAACCACGCGATGCTGCGCTGGCCGTGCGGAATGACGATCGCGGCGGCGAGCAGCGGCCCGAGCGACGTGCCCGCATTGCCGCCCACCTGGAAGAGCGACTGCGCGAGACCGTGACGCCCGCCCGACGCCATGCGCGCCACGCGCGACGATTCCGGATGGAACACCGACGAACCGCAGCCCACCAGGGCGGCCGCCACGAGCAGCACGCCGAAGGTCGGCGCGACCGACATCAGCAGCAGGCCGCACAGCGTGAAGCCCATGCCGACGGGCAGCGAGTACGGCAGGGGCCGCTTGTCGGTGAAGACGCCCACCAGCGGCTGCAGCATCGACGCCGTGATCTGGTAGGTGAGCGTGATGAGGCCGATCTGCGTGAACGACAGCGAGAAGTTGTCCTTGAGCATCGGGTAGATGGCGAGGATCAGCGACTGGATCATGTCGTTGAGCAGGTGCGAGAAGCTGATCGCACCCAGCACCGAATAGACGGTGCGTTGCACCGCCGCGGCGGCGCCCGGCAGGGCGCGCTTGTCGAGACTGGTTTCCATGTTTTCGGTAGCAGCAGAGAGTTTTCAGCGGGCACCACGCCAGGCGGGCAGCGGCGACGGCATGAAAGGACATGTATAAGAGTTATGGGCGCAGTGTAATGTGTCTTGCTCGAACTGTACGGACAAGGTTTGTCGAGAATCGGACATGAGCGACGTACCGTCACCCTGGGGCCCAATGCCGCAAGGGGCTGGAGCCAATACTCAAAATTGATCCGGGAATTTTGGCATCTCATTTTGGCCGTGTATAAACCGCCGATATGTGCGCCCACAAGGTGTGCAATACGGGGCCGGAATACGAGCCACACCGCGCGCGATACGGGTCAAAAGCGGGGTTAAAGATTGCGCGCCGGTGTGCCGTTGACCGGAGTTGAGGCGTAACGCAGATCACGAACGATGGCGTTACGTCGAACAACAAGCAGAGATGCATAGCTTTGCATGGGATGGCACTAAGTGCTTTGCATGGGCCCGGAGTAAGCGCTGAAGCGCTAACTCCGGCCGACAGCTAAAGCGCCAAGTGCCACCGACAGGAGATCCGAAAAGATGAAAGCAGTATCACAAGGCGGCAGGCACGCGGGCTTCGTGCCGCAGGATCCGGCAGGCAGCGCGGCGAACGCGCAGCAACGTAAAACGGGACGCGCCGGCGCGGCGACGCGCAGCTCGCGGCTTTCCGTGAAGGCCACACTGCGCCTCGCCTTCGCGCTGGTGCTGATCGGCACGCTCGCCATCGGCGCGATTTCGCTCGCGCAAATCAGCCGGCTGAACGGCTCGACGCAATCGATCTACGAGCAAGGCTACGTCGCGAGCCGCGCCGCCGAGGAAGCGCGCGGCCACGTGCTGCGCGCGAGCCGCGCGCAGAAGATGCTGCTCACTGCGACCACGGCGCGCGAGCGCGACGAACTGGGCCAGGACATCGACAAGGATCTCGGCGCGCTGGAGCGCGGCATGAGTCAGCTGCAGCAATACGCGCAGGAGCAGGGCGGCGACGCGCTCGCCCTGCAAAAGAAGCTCGCCGATGCGACCACGGCGTGGAGCGGCCATCTGCGCGAGTTCGTGACGCTCGTGAAGCAGCAGCCGCTCGATCTCTCGCAGATGAGCTGGCAGGTGGGCACGCAGGACGTCTCGCTGCTCGTGGAGACCGGCAAGCTCGAAACGCTCGTCAACGACCTCGTCGCGCAGCGCGGCACGGCCGCGAAGGCGACCATCGCGAAGGCCGAGTTCATCTTCCAGTCGTCGTTCGTGATGATGGCCGTGGCGACGGTGGCCATGTTCGTGCTCGCGTTCTTCGTGAGCGAATGGGTCGTGCGCCGCATCGCGCGGCAACTGGGCGGCGAGCCCGCGCACGCCAAGGCCATCGCGGCCCGGATCGCGGCCGGCGATCTCGCACAGCCCGTCACGGTTCACGCACGCGACGCGGCGAGCATGCTGGGCGCGCTGCGCGACATGCAGAAGGGTCTCTCGAGCACGGTTGCCGAGATCGCGGCGAGCGCCGAAGCGATCGCCTCGGCCTCGGGCGAAATCTCGACCGGCAATCTCGATCTGTCGCGCCGCACCGAAGAACAGGCCATGGCGCTCGAGCGCACGGCGAGCAGCATGGAGCAGCTCACGTCCACGGTGCGCCTGAACGCCGAAAACGCCGAGCAGGCCAGCACGCTCGCGGGCAATGCCTCGGCAATCGCGGAGAAGGGCGGCTCGGTGGTGGGGCGCGTGGTCGCGACGATGCAGGAGATCAACGACAGCGCGAAGAGCATCGCGGACATCATTGGCGTGATCGAGGGCATTGCGTTCCAGACCAACATCCTCGCGCTGAACGCCGCCGTGGAAGCGGCGCGTGCGGGCGAGGATGGGCGCGGCTTCGCCGTGGTGGCGGGCGAGGTGCGCAGCCTCGCGCAGCGCAGCGCGGCGGCGGCCAAGGAGATCAAGACGCTGATCGGCGCATCGGTCGAGCGCGTATCCAATGGCTCGACGCTCGCGCAGGACGCGGGCTCGACGATGGACGAAGTCGTGAAGGCCGTGCGGCGCGTGAACGACATCATCGGCGAAATTTCGGCGGCGTCGCGCGAGCAGCGCTCGGGCATCGAGGAAATCAGCCGCGCGGTCACGCAGATGGACGCCGGCACGCAGCAGAACGCGGCGCTCGTGGAAGAGGCGACCGCGGCTGCGCAATCGCTCGACGATCAAGCCAAGGTGCTCAAGCGGCTGGTGGGGAAATTCCGGCTGGCTTGACGCTCCTGCAGTTCATTGCGGTCACAACGAAAAACGCCGCGTGGTTATACACGCGGCGTTTTTTTATGGACGCGTCACTTCGCGTCGCGCTCGATGATCCATTCGTGCGCCGGGTCGTTGTGGAAGTGCCATTCGCGCGTGGGGCCCGCCATCACGTTCAGGTAGTACGAGTCGTAGCCATACGGGACGACGACCGGGTGATAGCCGCGCGGCACCATCACGACGTCATGATTTTCCACGGCCATCGTTTCGTCCAGATCGCGCGCGTCGGTGTACACGCGCTGGAACGCGAAACCCTGCTGCGGATTGAGCCGGTGATAGTAGGTTTCTTCGAGCGCGCTTTCGTGCGGCAAGCGGTCGGCGTCGTGCTTGTGCGGCGGGTAGCTCGACGAATGGCCCGAAGGCGTGCGCACCTCGACCACGAGCAGCGATTCCGCGGGCGCGTCTTGCGGCAGGATATCGCAGACGTAGCGCGTATTCGCCCCCTTGCCGCGCGTGGAGCGCTTCATCTGCGCGGGCTCGATGAGGCGAACGGGCAGCGTGCCTTTGGCGGGCGCGCTCGCCACGCCCACTTCGGCGTTGCGGGTGGCGCGCACCGTCGCCTTCACGCCGGGCGGCACATAAAGGGCATACGGCGCGGCGTCTTCGAAGACGCTGTCGCGCGAGCCGAGACTCGACCAGCGCTCGCCGAGCGCCTCGATATCCACCGCGCCCGAGAGCACGACGATGCAGCTCTCGCGATCGGGCTCGCTGACGTAGACGAGTTCATCCGTCTCGAGCCGATAGGCGGCGAAGCCGACATAGCGCCAGCCCGCGGTGTCGGGCGTGACGCGCGCGATCGTCTGGCCCTCGCGCGCGGCCTTGACCAGTAGAGTCATGCTGCCTCCTTCACTTGTGTGCTCGTAGCATCGACGAGCGTGCGCAGCGTACGGTAACCCTTTTGCGCATATTCGTAAGACGGTGCGATCACAGGGTCCTGCTCGGCTTCGACGACGAGCCAGCCGCGATAGCCGTGATGCCTCAGCCGCGCGATGATCGCGGGAAAATCGACGGCGCCGTCGCCCGGCACGGTGAACGCGCCTGCGAGCACGGCGTCGAGAAAGCTCCAGTTGCGGTTGCGAGCGAGTTTCATGACGGCGGGGCGCACGTCCTTGCAGTGCACATGGCACACGCGCGCAATGTGCTTGTCGAGTTCGACGACGGGGTCGCCGCCGGCAAACGTCATATGGCCCGCGTCGAACAGCAGGCCCACGGCGTCGCTCGTGCGCGCCATGAGCTTGTCGACGTCGGCGGGCGTTTCGACATAGGCGCCCATGTGATGGTGGTACGCGAGCCGCACGCCGCGCGAGAGCGTATGGCGCGCGAACGCGTCCACGCGTGCGGCGTATTCGCCCCACTGCTTGTCGCTGAAAAAGCGCGGGCGCTGATAGAGCGGACGCGGCGCGCCCTGGATCGTATCGGCGACCTCGCCGTAGACCATCACGGTTGCGCCGTTCTGCGCGAGCAGGTCCAGATGCTTCTCGACCGCGGCGATTTCTTCCTCGACGCTGCGCTGCGCGAGCATGCCCGAGTACCAGCCCGAGACGAGCGACAGATCGTATTGCGCGAGGAGCGACTTGAGCGCCTGCGGCTCGCGCGGAAACTTGTTGCCTAGCTCGAAGCCCTCATAGCCGATCTCGCGGCCCTCGGTCAGCGCCTGCGAGAGCGGTGTCTCGCCGCCGAGCGAGGGCAGGTCGTCGTTCATCCACGACAGCGGGTTGATGCCGATGCGTACTTCAAACGCGCTCATGTGCGCTCCTCGATGTCTGTGTCGTCAGCCGCGTTATGGGTTGCCGGGTTCGTCGTCGCTGGCGGGCGCATCTCCACCCGCCAGCGCGCGTCCGCTGCGCTGCGCGACCTGTTCTTCATAGTGCTCGCGCGCCTCGCGCACCGCAGCGCGCGTGGACACCTCGGGCACGGCGACCTCCCACCACCAGCCGCCTTCCTCGGTCGTGCGCGCGGGGTCCGTGTCGATGCAGACCACGTAAGTGCGCGACGAAGCGCGCGCGCGTTGCAGCGCCGCTTCGAGTTCCGCGACGTTCGCCACGTGCTCGGCCTGCGCGCCGAGCGAGCGCGCATGCGAGGCGAAGTCGATGCGCGGCGCGCCGAGCGGCCCTTGCGCGCAGTCGTCGAACAGGTTGTTGAACGGCGCGCCGCCGCAAGCCTGCTGCAACCGGTTGATGCAGCCATAGCCGCGGTTGTCGAGCACGACGACGATGAGCTTCGCGCCCAGCATGACCGAGGTGGCGATCTCGCTGTTCATCATCAGATAGCTGCCGTCGCCCACCATGACGATGACCTCGCGATCGGGCCGCGCAAGCTTCGCGCCCAGGCCACCCGCGATCTCGTAACCCATGCACGAGTAGCCGTATTCGACGTGATAGGCGCCGGGCTGGCCCGCGCGCCAGAGCTTGTGCAGCTCGGCGGGCAGCGTGCCGGCCGCGCAGACGACGATATCTTCGGTGTACGATCGGCTCGACGAACGCTGGACGGCGCCGATCACATCGGCATCGTAGGGCAGGCGGTTGCGTTCCTGCGGCGCATGGGTGAGGCGTTCGATGCTCGCACGCCAGTCGCCCGCGAGGCGCTGGGCGCGGGCGGTCCAGTTCGCGTCGGCGCGCCAGTTGATCAGTTCGTCGTTGAGCGCAGCGAGCGCCTGGCGAGCGTCGGCCTGCACGGCGAGGCCATCGTGCTTGAGTGCGTCGAAGCCGTTGGCGTTCACGCCGATCACATGTGCGTTCGCAAAGAGCGAGTTCGAGCCGGTCGTGAAGTCCTGCAAGCGCGTGCCCACGGCGAGCACGCAGTCGGCGTCGCGCGCCAGTTCGTTGGCGGCCGGCGAGCCCGTCACGCCGAGCGCGCCGACGTTGAGCGGATCGTCCCACGCGAGCGAGCCTTTGCCCGCCTGCGTTTCGGCCACGGGAATGCCGCGCGAGGCCGCAAGCGTCTGCAAGGCCTGCGAGGCGCGCGCATAGAGCACGCCGCCGCCCGCCACGATGAGCGGGCGTTTCGCGCGATGCAACTGGGTAAGCGCCGCGTCGATCTCGGCCTGTATAGGCGCGGGCGTGTGGAACGTCACGAGGCGCGGCGTGAAGAAGCTCGCCGGATAGTCCCACGCCATCGCCTGCACGTCCTGCGGTAGCGCGAGCGTGACCGGGCCGCAGAGCGCGGCGTCGGTGAGCACGCGCAGCGCGCGCGGCAGCGCCGTGAGCAACTGCGCGGGATGCACGATGCGGTCGAAGTAGCGCGACACGGGGCGCAGCGCGTCGTTCGCGGAAATGCCGCCGTCGTGCAGGTCCTCGATCTGCTGCAGCACCGGATCGGGTTCGCGCGAAACGAAGATATCGCCGGGCAACAGCAGCACCGGCAAGCGGTTCACGTGCGCCAGCGCGGCCGCCGTGACGAGATTCGTCGCGCCCGGGCCAATCGAGGTCGTCACCGCCATCATGCGGCGGCGAAAGTGGGCCTTGGCATAAGCGATCGCGCTGTGCGCCATGGCCTGCTCGTTGTGCGCGCGCAGCGTGGGCAGTTCGTGCCGATATTGATAGAGCGCCTCGCCGATGCCGGCCACGTTGCCGTGACCGAAGATCGCGAACACGCCGCCGAATAGCGGCTCGGTGCGGCCCGAACCGTCCTCGCTCGCCACGCGCTGCGCAGCGAGATAGCGCACGAGCGCCTGCGCCGCCGTGAGCCGCACGGTGCTCGCGTGCGCGCCGGGCGTCGCGTTCTGCGCGATTTCCTGCGAGGCGTCATCGCCAGGAGCAATGCGTTGATTCATGCCGCCTTCTCCTCATGATTGTCGTGCGCGCCTTGAGCCTCGACGCGCGCGGCGCGCCACGCGCCGATCAGCGTTTCGAAGGCGCGGCGCGCGCGGATGATCACTTCATCGTCGCCGATTTCGCCTGCGAGCCAGGCGAGGCTCGGTTCGTAGAAGATCGAGCGGCCGACCGTGAAGCCCCGGCACGTGTTCGAGGCGGCCGCGGCGCGGAAGCCCTCCACGAGCTGGTCGATCGGCGCGGAGAGCCCGAGCAGCACGACGCCGCGGCAATACGGGTCGCGCTCGGCGATCAGCGCGTCGATCTCGCGCCATTGCGCGGCGCCCGTCGGTTCGAGCTTCCACCATTCCGGATAGAGGCCGATGTTGTAGAGCCGCTTGAGCGCGCGATAGACCGTATCGGGGGCATTCGGCTTGCCGCCCAGCTTCGGCGGAATCACTTCGAGCAGCAGTTCGTGGCCGCTCGCCTGGGTGGCGTCGTAGAGCGCGCGCAGTTGCGCTTCCTGCTCGAGACGCTGTTCGATGGGCTCGTCGGGATGGAACTGCACGAGGCACTTCACTGTGTGGTCGATGGGCCAGGACGCGAGCGTCGTGCCGATCGAGCGGCCATGGTCGAACACGAGCGGCACAGAGCCCGGCAACTCGACTGGGCGGCCGATCCACCAGCCGCGGCCGGTCGCGGCGTTGAGCGCATCCTGGCCGTAGCGGTCATCGATCAGGACACCGATGCGTCCCTGCAAACCGAGCGTGCGTTCGGTCTGCGCCACCGCCTCGACGAAGAGATTCTTCAGATACGAAATGCGCGCTTCGCTTACGCCGGTCTGCTGCGCGAGATCGAAGAACTGGTTGCGGTGATCGAACGCGAAGCCGAGCACTTCGTCGTGCCGCTTGCGCGCGGGCGTGACGCGATGCAGGCGCGCAAGCGTCGCGTCGCGGTCGGGGCGGCGCATGCGCACGGGGTCGGCGGCCGCTTCGCGCAGGAAGTAGTCGAGTTCCACCGGCGTGGGCATGGCGGGCGCGCAACCATGCCGCGAGACGACGAGGGCGCCGCACGCGTTGGCCGAGAGTGCGCAATCTTCGAGCGAGGCGTCGCGCAGCCAGCCCGAAAGAAAGCCGGAGGCGAAAGCGTCGCCTGCGCCGAGCACGTTGAGCACTTCGACTTCCACGCCGCGCTGCATCGGCAAATCGTCCATCGAGGCGGGCACGGCGCCTTCCACGATCTGGCAGCCGAGCGGCCCGCGCTTGACGAGCAGCGTCGCGCCCGTGACTTCGCGCACGCGCCTGAGCGCATCGACGAGCGATTCCTTGCCGCCTGCAATGCGGAACTCCTCCTCGGTGCCGATCACGAGATCGAAATGCGGCAGGATGCGCTGCAAATGCGCGCTCACGCCTTCGCTCGCGACGAAGCGCGTCTCGCCGTCCGCCTTGCCCGTGAGGCCCCAGAGCACGGGACGATAGTCGATGTCGAGCACGGTGCGCACGTTGTTGCGGCGCGCGTAGTCGAGCGCGGTGAGGCTCGTGCGGTTCACCTGTTCGGTCGAGAAATGCGTGCCGGTGATGAGCAGCGCTTTCGAGGAGGCGACGAAGGCTTCGTCGAAGTCGCTCGAATCGACGGCCATGTCGGCGCAGTTCTCGCGATAGAAAATGAGCGGGAACGTGTCGCGGTCTTTCAGGCCCAGCAGCACGAGCGCCGTGAGGCGTTCGTGGTCCACGCACACATGGCTCGTGTCGCAGCCTTCCTTCGTGAGCGTTTCGACGAGGAAGCGCCCCATATGATCGTCGCCCACGCGCGTGAGCATGGCCGATTTCAGACCAAGACGCGCGCAGCCGAAGGCGATGTTCGCGGACGAGCCGCCCAGATACTTCGCAAAGGTGGAAACGTCTTCGAGCCGCGCCCCCACCTGTTGAGCGTAGAGATCGACGCCCAGGCGTCCGAGGCAGACGATGTCGCGGCTGCGTCCGGCGGCGAAACGGCTTGGAGTGGAACGGGTCAGAGCCATGTGTATTCCTGTTGGGTGCTGTGCAGTGCGGGCGTCCTCAGATGGTCGCGCCGTCGAGCTCGGCGATCATCTTCTGCATCTCCGCGCCGCCCGCCATCATGTCGAGCACTTCGTTCTTGCTGATCGTGTCCTTCGTGTAGGTGCCCAGCGACCGGCCGCGATTGAGCAGCGTGAACGAGTCGCCGATGGGGTAGGCGTGGTGCACGTTGTGGGTAATGAAGATCACCGAAATGCCCTTGGCGCGCGCGGCGTGAATCAACCTGAGCACGTTGAAGCTCTGCTTCACGCCGAGCGCGGCGGTCGGCTCGTCGAGAATCAGCACGCGTGCGCCGAAGTGAATGGCGCGCGCGATCGCGAGGCACTGTTTCTCGCCGCCCGACATCGTGCCGATGGCCTGATGCGGGTCGCGCACATTGATGCCCATTCCGGCGAGGCGATCCTTCGCGATCACCGCGCTCGCATCGAGATCCATCACGTTGATGAAGCCGAACAGCTTCTTTTGCGGTTCGCGGCCCATGAAGAAGTTGCGCGCGACCGAGAGCAGCGGCACGAGCGCGAGATCTTGATAGACGGTGGCGATGCCGAGATCGAGCGCGTCTTTCGGTGAATCGAACGTCACAGGCTTGCCGTCCACGAAATACTGGCCGGAGGTTGGCTGATGCACACCGGCGAGCGTCTTGATGAGCGTGGACTTGCCCGCGCCGTTGTCGCCGAGCAGGCAGTGCACCTCGCCGCGCTTCAGGCGCAGCGTGACGCCGTTCAGTGCGATGACCTTGCCGAAGTACTTGCTGACGTTCTCGAGCGCGAGAATCGTGTCGCCGTCTGCGGTATTCTGGATATCGGACATTTGAGCCTCCGGCTTACGATTGCGCGACGCGGCGGCGCACATAGTGATTGAAGAGCACGGCAATGAGCAGCATCACACCGAGGAACACGCGGAACCAGTCCGAATCGATGTTCGTGTAAGTGATGCCGATCTGCACGACGCCGAAGATAAGCGCGCCGAATGCCGCACCGATCACCGAGCCATAGCCGCCCGTGAGCAGCGTGCCGCCGATCACCGCGGCGATGATGGCTTCGAACTCCTTCTGAAGACCGCGGTCGGCAGCGGCCGAACCGATGTCGGACACTTGCAGCACGGCGAACAGGCACGAGCAGAACGCGGTGAGCATGAAGAGTGAGATCTTGACGCGCTTCACGGGCACGCCCACGTTCTTCGCGGCATTGGAGTCGCCGCCCACGGCGAGAATCCAGTTGCCGTAGCGCGTCTTGGCGAGCACGAATGCGCCGATTGCGACGAGCGCGAACCACCAGAGAATCACCTTGGGCACGCCGGGCACGAGCGGCTGGCCGTTGTCGAGCATCTTGCCGATGCCGATATGCGCGAGGGCCGCGAACAGGCCCTTGAACGCCGTGCCGTGAAAGAGCAGGTTGGTCACGAAGTCGGCTTTGGCCACGTCGCCCACGCCTGAGACGATCGTGCGGTCGGCGAACATGATCGAGAGCGCAAGCGTCAGGCCGCGCAGAATGAAGAGGAACGCGAGCGTGACGATGAACGAAGGCAGCCGCGTGCGCATCACGAGGTAGCCGTTGAGCGCGCCGAGCGCGGTACAGCCCACGAACGCGAACAAAATGGAAAGCGCGATGGGCCAGTGGAAGTACATCGTGGGAATTGCCACCATCATGCCCGCGAAGCCGATCATCGAGCCGATGGAGAGGTCGAATTCGCCGGCGATCATGAGCAGGCACGCGCCGACGCTCAGGATACCGAGGTAAGCAGCGACCTGGGACCAGTTCATCACGCCGTCGAGATCGAACATGCCCGAGCCGCCCGCGCCGATCGCAAAGACGGCGAAGACCAGCACGGCGCCGGAAATCGCGGCGAATTCGGGGCGGCCGAGCAGATGGCCGAACCACGATTCGTGGCGCACGCGTTCGTCGCTGGCGCCTGGCTGCGGCGCGGGCGCGTCTTGCGCGCCGTCTTCCTGAGCGTGCGAGGGGAAGTGTTTGCCGGCTACACCCATGATGTCTCCTGTATCGACCAGAGTTGGTGCTTTAGCGCCTTACGCTGGTCCTATGCAAGGCGATCGGCCGTGGCAGGCGCATTCGCATCTGCATTGGCTCAAATGCCCGAGCGCATTCCCTGCAAGCCACTGCCTTGCAGTAGAAGCAACACGGTGAATGGCGCGCGGCGAGGCTGGCGAGAGGCGATGGGCATCGGAAGATGCTAGCCACCGCCGCGCGTGGCTGACGAAAAACGCTTAGCGGTACTGACCTGCGTACTTCACAACCTTGTCGAGATTCTCCTTGGTGATGAAGCCCGGACCCGAGCGGATGTTCTTCGGACCGTACGAAGGCTGCAGGCCATAGGTTTCGAGGCGCTGCTTGAACTTCGGATTCGCTTCGAGAATCTGGCGGATCTTCTGCGGATCCGTGGTGTGCTCCTTCTTCACGATCGCGAGCACGGCCACGGGGATATAGCCCTGCAGGTACGGCTGCTGGTCGATTGCGAACTGGATGGTGCCCGCGCGGATCGCCTTGGCAATGTCATCCGAGAAGTCGAACGTGCAGAAGTAGATCTTGCCCGCGAGGCCCATCTGCTCGATCGCCTTGAGCGTAGCGGCCGCCGGCACCGGGCCGAGCGTGAGGATCGCGCCCGTGTTCGGATGGTTGCGCAGATATGCGCTCACCTTCGACTGGATTTCCGTCGGGTCCTGGCCGGAGTCGATCGTCGAGCTCTTGTAGTCCACGCCGAGCGCATCGGCAAAACCGCGACAGCGTTCGAACGACACGGCGTTGGTCGCGAAGTGATTCACGCACAGGAACGACTTCACGCCCGCGGCCTTGGCCTTCTCGCCGGCTGCGTGGCCCGCCACATATTCAGGCTGACCCACGTGCATGATCGCGCCGAGCTTCGCACTCTGTTCCTCGGTGCCCGAGTTGATCGTCACGAGCGGAATCTTCTTTTCCGTGACCTTGCCTATGGAGCTCTTGAGCACGTCATAGTCGGCGATGGTGACGATCACGCCGTCGTAGTTGCGCGCGGCGGCCTGTTCGATCAGCCGCGACATGTCGGCGATGTCACCGTTGGGCGGATTGCGGTAGTCGGTCTCGACGTTCCAGTCTTCGTCGGCCTGCTTGATGGCGTTCTTGATCGTGTTCCACCACGAGTCGGAATCGGGCGCGTGGCTGATCAGCACGAAATGCGCGTCGGCGGCTTGCGCCGTTTGCGCGCTGAGCACGCTCGCACCTGTCAGCCCCGCTGCCAGCGCGAGCACTGCGGCCAACCTCCGGAGCATGGTCTTGCCCTTGCGTTGAGTCATTGTCTCCACCTTTCTCGGTCTGTCGTTCGTTCTTGGGGTGAATGCCGCAGCCGCGCTTTTGACATGCCGCTTGTTATCTGCACCAGCTGCCGCGCTCATCGACAAGAGTAGGACATCGCTTCGCGACTTGCAACGAAAATTTCATTGCAAATAAAAATGGAAAATCTGTTCCATTCGTGTGACACGCTGCCTATAATCGGCTCCGTCGGCATGCCGTGGAATCGAGGCCTGGTAAGGCTTTGCGGCAGTGCGGCAACCAGCCGAGGAAAACAATCATGGCGGATGACACAACCGACGCCGTAGCGGGCGTAGACGAATTGATGCAGCGCATCGCGCAGGAATACGAGGCGCTGCCGCGTCAGCTGAAAAGCATCGCGACCTACATCGAACAGCACCGCGCGAATGTGATGATGGACCGCACTAGTGACATTGCTGCGAGCTGTGGCGTGCATCCTTCGGCGGTGGTGCGCTTCGCGCAGCGCTTCGGTTTCTCTGGCTTCTCCGACCTGCAGGCCGTGTTCCGTCAGGCCTATGCGGGGCAGGGCGCCTCGGCCACGAGCTATCAGCAGCGCATTCGTCAGCTGATCGACGCCAAGGAGGGCGAGGCGAGCCCGGACATGGGCGGCGCCGTGGCGCGCGAGTTCATCGGCGCGTGCCGCAGCGGGCTCGACGAACTCGAAGCCGGCCTCGATGGCGCGCAGTTCGACGAGGCCGTGAAGATGCTCGAGCAGGCGGACAACATCTACGTGATCGGCGTGCGCCGCTCGTTTCCGGTGGCGAGCTACATCGTCTATGCCTTGCAGCACACGCGCAAACGCGTGCATCTCGTCTCGGGGCTCGGCGGCATGTACCACGAACAGATTCGCAGCGTGAAGAAGGGCGACGTGGTGATCGCCATCAGCTTCGCGCCCTATGGCAAAGAGACGCAGTACTGCCTGCGCGTGGCGCAGCAGCATCACGCCAAAACGCTCGTCATCACCGACAGCCAGCTTTCGCCGCTCGCGCGCCACGCGAACGCGCAACTCTATGTGAAGGAGGGGAGCGCGTTCGCGTTCCGCTCGCTCACCAGCACCTTCTGCCTGTGCCAGGCGCTCTTCATTGCGCTTGCGTACCGGCTCGAACTCAACGTGGAAGAATCGACCGACACCGGAGGATACGATGACTAGTGCAGCAAGCGGCGCAGCGACAACGCTGGATGTGGCGGTATTCGGCGCGGGGCGCATTGGCCGCATTCATGCGGGCAATCTCGCGCGCCAGCCGGGCGTGCGTCTGAAGTACGTGATCGATGTCAATCGCGAAGCCGCCGCCGCGCTCGCCGCACAGCACGGCGCGCAGGTCGTGGACGTCGACGCCGCGTTCGGCGACGCTTCGATCGGCGCCACGGTGATCTGCTCGAGCACCGATACGCATTCCGAACTGATCCTGAAGTCGGCCGCGGCGGGCAAGCATATTTTCTGCGAAAAACCCGTCGACCTGACCATCGAGCGCGCACGCGCCTGTGCTGAAGCGGTTCAACGTGCGGGCGTCGTGGCCATGATCGGCTTCCAGCGTCGCTACGATCCCACGTTTGCCGCGCTCAAGACGCGTCTCGATGCGGGCGAGATCGGCACGCCGGAAATGCTGATCGTCACGAGCCGCGATCCGGGCGCGCCGCCGGTGGAGTACATCAAGCACTCGGGCGGCATCTTCAAGGACATGCTGATCCACGACTTCGACATCTTCCGCTGGATTCTCGACGACGAGGCGCTGAGCGTGCACGCCACGGGTAGCTGCCTGTCCGACCCGGCGATTGCCGACGCGGGCGACATCGATTCGACAGCGGTGACGATCCGCACGAAGCGCGGGCGCCTTTGCCAGATCAACACGGCGCGGCGCGCGGCCTATGGCTACGACCAGCGCTTCGAGGTGCTCGGCAGCGAGGGCATGCTGCAGGCGGGCAACATGAAGCCGACCGAAGTGGTCGCGTGGTCGAAGACCGCTGTCGCGCAGGACGTGCCCGAGGCGTTCTTCCTCGAACGCTATCGCGCGGCCTACGCGCGCGAAATGGCGCACTTTCACGAAGCGGTGACGCAGGGCGTGCCGGTTCGCACGTCGGTCGCCGACGGGCTGAAGGCGCTGGAGCTGGCCGAAGCCGCCTCGCTGTCGTGGCGCGAGGGCCGTGTGGTGACGCTGGGCGACTGAAACGGAACGAGCGCAAATCGAGCGCGGATCAAGCGAGGAGAGCAAGGATGCAGGCAATCGATCGTGCCCAGCCGTTGCGCGTGGGCGTGGCGGGACTTGGGAGGTTGGGGCGCCGGCATGCGCAGAACCTGGCGTATCGCGTGCCGGGTGCAACGCTCGCGGCCGCGTGCAGTCCGCTCGAAGCGGATCTCGCATGGGCGCGCGAGGCGCTGCCTGCCGCGCGGCTGTATGGCGAGTACGCCGACCTGCTGGCCGATCAATCGGTCGATGCGGTGTGGCTCGTCACGCCTTCGGCATTGCATGCCGAGCAGATCGTGCAGGCGCTCGAAGCGGGCAAGCACGTGTTCTGCGAGAAGCCGCTCTCGCTCGACGTGGCCGAATGCGAGCGGGTGGTCAATGTGTCGCGTCGTCATACTGACCGCCAGGTGACCATTGGCTTCATGCGCCGCTTCGATCCGAGTTATCAGGATGCCTACGCGAAAGTGCAGGCGGGCGCGATCGGCAAGCCGTTCATGGTGCGCTCGCAGACCTGCGATCTCAACGATCCGGAAGGCTTTTTCGTGCGCTTCGCGCCGAGTTCGGGCGGCATTTTCCTCGACTGCACGGTCCACGACATCGACGTCGCGCGCTGGCTGCTCGGCAAGCCGCGCGCCACGCGTGTGTACGCCGCGGGCGCGATCGCGCTGCACGATGGCCTGCGCGAATCGGGCGACGTGGACAACGGCGTGGCGATTTGCGAGTTCGAGAGCGGGCGTCTCGCGATGTTCTACGCCTCGCGCACGATGGCGCACGGCAACGACACATCGAGCGAAGTGATCGGCACGGCGGGCGCGCTGGCGATAGGCCGTATTCCGCGCGCGAATCGCGTCGATGTCTACGACGCGACGGGCGTGCGCAGCGTTTGCACGCCCACGTTCTTCGACCGTTTCGAAGAGGCGTTCTTGATCGAAGCGCAGGCGTTCGTCGCGGAAGTCGCGGCGCGCAAGGCTGGTGGAGCGGAGCGGGGGAGCCTTGGCGCGACGCTCGAAGACGCCCTGGAGGCCACGCGCATCGGTCAGGCGCTGCGCGAATCGCTGCATACGGGGGCTGCGGTCACGCTGTAAGCCGTGCCGTGATCGGGACCCAAGCGGCGGTTGGCGTGGCTGCGGTAAAATCGACGCTATTGCCAGCGCCGTCTCACGCCGTGACGGCGCGCCACCGAAGGATCCAACCCCGATGCAGATTCAGGTTCACAAGGAAGTGGATGCGCGCGGGCTGAACTGCCCGCTGCCGATCCTGCGCGCCAAAAAGGCGCTCGCCGACATGGAAAGCGGGCAGATCCTCAAGGTCCTCGCGACCGATCCCGGCTCGCAGCGCGATTTCGCCGCCTTCGCGAAGCAAACCGGCAACGAGATCGTGGAAAGCTCGCAACAGGACAAGACGTTCGTGTTCCTGATGCGCCGGCGCTAAGCGCATCGGCAGAAAAAAGGCCCGCATGAGAATGCGGGCCTTTTTCATTTGTGCGGCGCCGGGAGGGCTTGGCCGGGGGGCGCCTTAGCCTTCCAGCACCGGCTTGCGCGTGCGCAGATATTCGTCGAAATCCGCCCCGACTTCCGGGTGACGCAGCGCGAACTCCACCGTCGCCTTCAGGTAGCCGAGCTTGCTGCCGCAGTCGAAGCGCGTGCCGTGGTACTTGTAGGCGAGCACCTGCTCGTCGGCGAGCAGCGACTGGATCGCGTCGGTGAGCTGCAACTCGCCGCCCGCGCCCGGCTTGATCGACTTCAGATGCTCGAAAATGCGCGGCTTGAGCACGTAGCGGCCGACCACGCCGAGGTTCGACGGCGCGACTTCCGGCGCCGGCTTCTCGACGATGCCCGAGAGCTTGACGATCGAGTCTTCCCACTCCTTGCCGTCGACAATGCCGTACGAGCGCGTTTCCGAGGGCGGGATCTCTTCCACGCCGAGCACCGAGCTATGGTAGTGGTCGAACACCTCGACCATCTGTTGCATGACGGGCGGCGTGCCATAGAGCAGGTCGTCCGCGAGAATCACGGCGAACGGGTTGTCGCCCACGAGCTTTTCCGCGCACAGCACGGCGTGGCCAAGGCCGAGCGCCTCGGGCTGACGCACGTAGAAGCAGTCGACGTTGTTCGGCTTGATGTTGCGCACCAGTTCGAGCAGCTTGGCCTTGCCGCGCGCTTCGAGTTCGGCCTCGATCTCATACGACTTGTCGAAATGGTCCTCGATCGCGCGCTTGCTGCGCCCGGTCACGAAGATCATTTCCGTGATGCCCGCAGCCACGGCTTCTTCGACCGCGTACTGGATGAGCGGCTTGTCGACTACGGGCAGCATTTCCTTCGGACTGGCTTTCGTGGCCGGAAGGAAGCGCGTGCCGAGGCCCGCTACCGGGAATACCGCTTTTGTCACTTTCAGCATGTCTTTTGTCCCTGTCCTGGTGCTCGTGTGATGCCGCGGGTGCGGCGCCACGCGTTACAGCCTTTGGCCGATATGGCGCTCAGGCCGGCAACCGCGTGAGTTGCGCGGTCAGCTTGTCCAGCGTTGCCTGGTATTCTGCCAGTCTTTTCTGCTCCTGCTCAACGACTGCGGGCGGTGCCTTTGCTACAAAACTGTCGTTGCCCAGCTTGGCCTTGCACTTCGTTACCTCATTGCCGAGGCGAGCGATTTCCTTCGACAGGCGTTCGCGTTCGGCGGCTACGTCGATCTCCACCTTCAGCACGAGCTTGTCCGTCCCTACGATAGCAACTGGCGCGCCTGCCGAGGCCGCGTCGAGCGCCGCTTCGTCGGCGATGATCTGGACCTCCGAAAGCTTTGCAAGCGCCTGCGCATAGGGCGCGAACGTCGTGAGCCGCGCGGCGTTGCCCGTGGCGAGCAGCGGCACCCTGGTGGCGGGCGAGAGGCCCATTTCGCCACGCAGGTTGCGGCACGCGTCGATCACGGCCTTCAGGTCGGCGGCCCACTGTTCCGCGGCGTCGTCGATCTTCTTTGCTTCCGCTATCGGGTAACGCTGCACCATGATCGATACTGCGCCTTCGGCGGCACCCTCGGGGTATGCGTCGGTGAGCGGCGCCACCTTCTGCCACAGCGCTTCGGTGATGAACGGTATCACCGGGTGCGCGAGGCGCAGCACCGTCTCCAGCACGCGCAGCAGCGTGCGGCGCGTGGCGCGCTGCTGCTCGGGCGTACCCGTCTGGATCTGCACCTTCGCCAGTTCCAGATACCAGTCACAGTATTCGTCCCAGACAAACTTGTATATGGCGTTGGCCACGTTGTCGAAGCGATAGCCCGCGAAGCCCTTCGCGACTTCGGCTTCCACGCGTTGCAGGAGCGAGACGATCCAGCGGTCGGCCTGCGAGAAGTGCGTGTAGCCGCCCGGCTCGCAATCGCCCGGCGCGCAGGGGCCCGGCTTGCTGAAGCCGCAGTCGTGGCCTTCGCAGTTCATCAGCACGAAGCGCGTGGCGTTCCAGAGCTTGTTGCAGAAGTTGCGATAGCCTTCGCAGCGCGCGAGGTCGAAGTTCACGTTGCGGCCGAGCGTGGCCATGGAAGCCATCGTGAAGCGCAGCGCGTCGGTGCCGAACGCGGGAATGCCGTCCGGGAACTCCTTGCGCGTCTTCTTTTCGATGGTCGCGGCCTGCTTGGGATTCATGAGGCCGGTCGTGCGTTTGGCGACCAGCGCTTCGAGGCCGATGCCATCGACGATGTCGATCGGGTCGAGCGTGTTGCCCTTGCTCTTTGACATCTTCTGGCCTTCGGCGTCGCGCACGAGGCCGTGCACGTACACCGTGTCGAACGGCACCTTGCCGGTGAAGTGCGTGGTCATCATGACCATGCGCGCCACCCAGAAGAAGATGATGTCGAAGCCCGTGACCAGCACGGAAGAGGGCAGGAAGGCCTTCAGTTCAGGCGTCTCCTGCGGCCAGCCGAGCGACGAGAACGGCACGAGCGCCGACGAGAACCACGTGTCGAGCACATCTTCGTCGCGCTTCAATGCGTCCGTGTAGCCCTTGGCTTCGGCCTGTGCGCGTGCTTCTTCCTCGCTCTTCGCGACGAAGATTTCGCCGTTCTCGCCGTACCACGCCGGGATCTGGTGGCCCCACCAGAGCTGGCGCGAGATGCACCAGTCCTGGATGTTCTCGAGCCACTGGTAGTAGGTCGTGGTCCAGTTTTCCGGCACGAATTTGATCTGGCCGCTGCGCACCACGTCGAGCGAGGTTTCGGTGATCGACTTGCCGGGGTTGAACGTGCCCTCGGGGGCGGGCTTCGTCATTGCCACGAACCATTGGTCCGTGAGCATCGGCTCGATCACCACGCCCGTGCGGTCGCCGCGCGGCACCATCAGCTTGTGCGGCTGCACCGAGTCGAGCAGGCCGAGCGCTTCGAAGTCGGCCACGACCTGCTTGCGCGCTTCGAAGCGGTCGAGGCCGCGGTACTTTTCAGGTGCGTTGTCGTTGACCTTCGCGTCGAGCGTGAGGATCTCGATCATCGGCAGGCCGTGGCGCTGGCCCACCTGGTAGTCGTTGAAGTCGTGCGCGGGCGTGACCTTCACGACGCCCGTGCCGAACTCGCGGTCCACGTATTCGTCGGCGATGATGGGAATCTCGCGCTCCGCGAGCGGCAGCTTCACGGTCTTGCCGATCAGGTGCGCGTAGCGTTCGTCTTCCGGGTGGACCATCACGGCCGTGTCGCCGAGCATGGTTTCCGGGCGCGTGGTCGCGACCGTGAGGTGGCCCGAGCCGTCCGTGAGCGGATAGCGCAGGTGCCACAGGTTGCCGTTTTCCTCTTCGCTCACGACTTCGAGATCCGAGACGGCGGTGCCCAGCACCGGGTCCCAGTTCACGAGGCGCTTGCCGCGGTAGATCAGGCCCTGTTCGTAGAGGCGCACGAACACGTCGCGCACGGCGGCCGACATCTTGTCGTCCATCGTGAAGTACTCGCGCGACCAGTCGATCGAGGCGCCCAGGCGCCGCACCTGGCCCGTGATGGTCGAACCCGATTGCTGCTTCCATTCCCACACGCGCTCGACGAACTTCTCGCGGCCCAGGTCGTGGCGCGAGATCTTCTGCGCGTCGAGCTGGCGCTCGACCACGATCTGCGTGGCGATGCCAGCGTGGTCCGTGCCCGGCACCCACAGCGTGTTGTCGCCGAGCATGCGGTGGTAGCGCGCGAGGCCGTCCATGATCGTCTGGTTGAACGCGTGCCCCATGTGCAGCGTGCCGGTGACGTTGGGCGGCGGCAACTGGATCGAGAAATTGTTGCGGCCGGGCTCGAAGGTCGCGGCGGCGTAGCCGCGACGCTCCCATTCGGGGCCCCATTGGGCCTCGATCGTCTGGGGCTCGAAGCTTTTCGCTAGCGTGCTGTCGCTCATGGGTGGAATCTGCCGAAAAAAGGATGCGGAAACGCTCGATTATAAGGGGAAGTCCTGTCGGAGCCGACGCGCCAGCCGAGTTGCGGCGACGCGTGGGCCATGGTACGGGCGTTGTGTGCGGGAGGCGCGCCGCGCCGGGGTCGCCCGAGCCGCGGCGTGCGTGCGCACTTATAATGGCGGTCTGCCATTCAACGGCGCGCCTTTGCCGCGCGCCAAGTCCCCGGGGTCCCGCCCTGGGGTCACGCTCCTTTTCAGCCCATGCCCGAACTGCTCGCGAACCTGAACCCCGAACAACTCGCCGCCGTCACGTTGCCCAACGAACCGGCGCTCATTCTGGCCGGGGCCGGCAGCGGCAAGACGCGCGTGCTGATCACGCGCATTGCGTGGCTGATCCAGCAGGGCATGGCCTCGCCCTCGACCATCCTGGCCGTGACCTTCACCAACAAGGCCGCGCGCGAAATGATGGGGCGCCTCCAGGCGCTCCTGCCCATCGACACGCGCGGCATGTGGATCGGCACGTTCCACGGCCTGTGCAACCGCATGCTGCGCGCGCATTTCCGCGACGCCGGCCTGCCGCAGACCTTCCAGATCCTCGACAGCGCAGACCAGCTCTCGGCCATCAAGCGTCTGATGAAGGGCCTGAACGTCGACGACGAGAAGTACCCGCCCAAGAACCTGCAGTACTTCATCAACAACGCGAAGGAGCAGGGTCTGCGTCCGAAAGACGTGGACGTGAGCGACGACTTCAACCGCAAATTCGTCGAACTCTACGAGGCCTACGACCAGCAGTGCCAGCGCGAAGGCGTAGTCGACTTCGCCGAACTGCTGCTGCGCTGCTACGAACTGCTCGCGTACAACCCGCCGCTGCGCGCGCACTATCAGGGGCGCTTTCGCGACATTCTGGTGGACGAGTTCCAGGACACCAACAAGCTCCAGTACGCGTGGCTCAAGCTGCTCGCGGGGCCGGGCAACGCGATCTTCGCGGTGGGCGACGACGACCAGTCGATCTACGCGTTCCGGGGTGCGAACGTCGGCAACATGCGCGACTTCGAGAACGAGTTCCGCGTGAAGCACATGATCAAGCTGGAGCAGAACTACCGTTCGCACGGCCATATTCTCGATGCGGCCAACTACCTGATCGCGCATAACTCGCGGCGTCTGGGCAAGAACCTGCGCACCGATGCGGGCCACGGCGAGCCGGTGCGCGTGTACGAAGCGGCCACCGACTCGCAGGAAGCCGGCTGGATCGTCGAGGAAATTCGCGCGCTGATCAACCAGGGGCTGGCGCGCAACGAGATCGCCATCCTTTATCGCAGCAACGCGCAGTCGCGCACGATCGAGCACACGCTCGTGAATGCGGGCGTGCCGTACAAGGTGTATGGCGGCTTGCGCTT
This sequence comes from Paraburkholderia sp. CNPSo 3281, assembly GCF_024206515.1. NCBI lineage: Bacteria > Pseudomonadati > Pseudomonadota > Betaproteobacteria > Burkholderiales > Burkholderiaceae > Paraburkholderia > Paraburkholderia sp. CNPSo 3281. The sequence continues at coordinate 45,543 of NZ_JAMBPS010000041.1, forward strand.
CTTCGAGCGTCAGGAGGTCAAGCATGCGCTCGCGTATCTGCGTCTGATCGACAACCCGAACGACGACACGGCGTTTGCGCGTGTCGTGAATTTCCCCACGCGCGGCATTGGCGCGCGCTCGATCGAGCAGCTGGCGGATGCCGCGCGCCTCTACAACTGCTCGATGGCTGCGGCCATCCCGTACGTCACGGGCAAGGCGGGCACGAGCCTCGGTTCGTTCGCCAATCTGGTCGCGAAGATGCGCGCCGAGACCGCCCAGATGAGCCTGCCGGAAACCGTCGAATACACGGTGCGCATGAGCGGTCTCGCCGAGTTCTACCAGAACGAGCGTGAAGGTCAGGACCGCCTCGAGAACTTGCAGGAACTCGTGACCGCGGCCACGGCGTTCGTGAGCGAAGAAGGCTACGGCCTCGACACGCCCGCGCGCTCGGTTCCGCTGCGCCCGGGCGCGAGCGCGGTGCCCGAGATCGTCTCGCAGGACGGCGAGATCGAAGTGCTCGACGCGCCCACGATCACCGACCCCGCGCAGAACCCCGACGTCATGACGCCGCTCGCGGGCTTCCTCTCGCATGCGTCGCTCGAAGCCGGCGACAACCAGGCGCAGGCAGGCCAGGACGCCGTGCAACTGATGACGGTGCACGCGGCGAAGGGCCTCGAATTCACGGCGGTTTTCATGACCGGTCTCGAAGAGGGCTTGTTCCCGCACGAGAACAGCGCGATGGAAGCCGACGGCCTCGAGGAAGAGCGCCGCCTGATGTACGTGGCGATCACGCGTGCGAAGGAGCGGCTCTATATCTCGTTCGCGCAGAGCCGCTTGCTGCACGGCCAGACGCGCTACAACGTGCGCTCGCGCTTTTTCGACGAACTGCCGCAGGAGTCGCTCAAATGGCTCACGCCCAAGGTCGAGGCGGGCGCGCGCTGGGGCGGACGTTCCGACAACGCAGGCTGGGGCCGCGACTGGTTCTCGCGTCCGGGCGGCGGCAGTGGCGGAGGCAGTGGCAGCAGCGGCGATGGCAGCCGTCGCGAACGCGACGCCTATATCGCGGACAAGAGCCCGGCGCCCGCGTTCGCCAACGAGCAGCGCGCCGCCGAGACGGGCTTCCGTGTCGGCCAGGGCGTGTTCCACACGAAGTTCGGCGAAGGCACGATCACGGCGCTCGAAGGCAGCGGCACCGACGCCAAGGCGCAGGTGCGCTTCAAGCGTCACGGCGAGAAGTGGCTTGCGCTGGCGGTGGCCAAGCTGCAGCCGGTGGAGTGAGCGCGCGTCAGCCTCAAACGACTCAGACGGAAATCATTCGAAGATGAACCTCTCGATCCAGGCGGGCGGCACGACCGCCCGCCCGCTCGGCGTGCTCGCCGCGCTGCCCCAGGAACTCGGCGATCTGATCGCGGCCATGCAGGCCGAATCGGGTGTCGTGACGCGCACGTTCGGCCGGCGTGACTATCACCTCGGTACCGTGCACGGCGCGCCGTGCGTGGTGACGCTCGCGCGTGTCGGCAAGGTGGCCGCCGCCGCCACCGCGAGCGCGCTGATTCACGCGTTCGATGTCGAAGCGATCGTCTTTACGGGTGTTGCCGGCGGCGTGGGTTCGGGCGTCCACGTGGGCGACGTGGTGGTGGGCGAAACGCTGCTCCAGCACGACATGAACGCCGAGCCGCTATTCCCGCGACACGAGATCCCGCTGCTCGCGCGCTCGCGCTTCGATGCCGATCACGCGTTGGCGCAGGCGCTCGCCGCCGCATGCGAGCGTTTCATCGCGGAGGAGGGGCCGGAGTTGACCGCGCGCTTCAAGGCCGCGTTGCCGCGCCTCGAGACGGCGTTGCCGCAGGTGCATCGCGGGCTCGTGATCAGCGGCGACCAGTTCGTGGCGAGCGCGGCGGCCGTGGGCGCGCTGCGCGCGCTGCTGCCCGATGCGCTCGCTGTCGAGATGGAAGGCGCGGCGATCGCCCAGGTCTGCCACGAGTACGACGTACCGTGCGCGATCGTGCGCACGATCTCCGACACCGCCGACGAGCACGCGAGCACCTCCTTCTCGAGCTTCCTCACCGATATCGCGGGCACGTACTCGACGGGCATCCTCAAGCGCTTTCTGGCGGGGTACCGCCCGCTCGCACGCTGATCGGGCGCATGCGCAGGCCTCAGCTGTCGCCTGCGCTCACCGCCTCGCGAATCGACTGCAGCGCCGAGGCATCCTCGATGGTCGGCAGGTCGCCCGGGTCGCGCCCTTCCGCGAGCGCCGCGATCGCGCGGCGCAATAGCTTGCCGGAGCGCGTCTTGGGCAGCATCGGCACGAAGTGCACGCGCGCGGGCCGGCCGATCGCGCCGAGCTGGCGGTCCACCGTCGCGGTGAGCGAAGCCGCGAGCTTCTGTGCATCGGCGGGACTGGCTGCCGCATTCGCGTCGCGCAGCACGACGAACGCCAGCGCCGCCTGACCCTTCACCGCGTCGTTCACGCCCACCACAGCCACTTCCGCGACTGCCGCGTGCGACGAGATCGCTTCTTCGATTTCGCGCGTGCCGAGGCGATGGCCCGCCACGTTGATCACGTCGTCGGTGCGGCCGAGGATCGTCACATAGCCGTCGCTGTCCTGCACGCCCCAGTCGAAGGTCGAATACACCTGCTGGCCGGGCACGCTTTCCCAGTACGTTTTCACGAAGCGCGCGTCGTCGCCCCACACGGTCTGCATGCAGCCGGGCGGCAACGGGTAGCTAAGCGTGATCACGCCTTTCTCGCCTTGCGCGCAGGGCTCGCCCGTATGTTCGTTGCGCAGCACGAGGTCGTAACCGTAGCAGGGCACGCCCGGCGAACCGAGCTTTTGCGGCAGCGGATCGACGCCGCGCTGGATGGCCAGCATCGGCCAGCCGGTCTCGGTCTGCCAGTAGTTGTCGACGACGGGTTTGCCGAGCGCCTCGGAGATCCATGCGGCCGTGGGCTCGTCGAGCGGTTCGCCCGCGAGAAAGAGCGTGCGCAGGCTCGAAAGATCGGCGCAGTGCAGGAGCGCCGGGTCCTGCTTCTTGAGCACGCGAATGGCCGTCGGCGCCGTGAACATCAGGTTGATGCGGTGCTGCTCGACGAGGCGCCACCAGATGCCGCCGTCGGGGCGCACCGGCGTGCCTTCGTACATCACCGTGGTCATGCCCGCGAGCAGCGGCGCATAGATGATGTAGCTGTGACCCACCACCCAGCCGATGTCCGACGCCGTGAACATGGTGTCGCCGGCGCGTCCTTCGAAGATGTATTCCATCGATGCCGCGAGCGCCACCGCATAGCCGCCCACGTCGCGCTGCACGCCCTTGGGTTTGCCCGTCGTGCCCGAGGTGTAGAGAATGTACGAAGGCTCGTTCGATTCGAGCCACTCGCAGGAAATCTGCACGTCGTAGTGCTGCTCGCGCAGCGGCTCGTAGTCGACGAGATACGGCGCGTTCAACCGCTCGGGCGCGAGCTGGCGGTCGATCAGCAGCACCTTGGGTGGCGCGAATTCGGCGCGCGCCATGGCTTCGTCCACGAGCGGCGTGTAGTCGATCACCTTGCCGCCACGCGCGCCGGCGTCGGCGGTCACGAGCAGCGCGGGCTTCGCGTCGTCGATGCGCGCAGCGAGGCTCGGCGCGGCGAATCCGCCGAACACCACCGAATGGATTGCGCCGAGGCGCGCGCAGGCGAGCATGGCGAACACGGCCTCGGGAATCATCGGCAGATAGATCAGCACGCGCTCGCCGCGCCTGACGCCGAGCGAGCGCATCACGGCGGCCATGCGGTTCACTTCGGCGTGCAGGTCGGCGTAGGTGTAGCGCCGCTCGATGCCGGTCTCGGTCGAGACATAGACGAGCGCGTTCTGGTGCGCGCGCGACGGGAGGTGACGGTCCACGGCGTTGAAGCACAGGTTCGTGCGGCCGCCGCAGAACCAGCGCGCGAACGGCGGGTTCGAGCGGTCGAGCACCTGGTCGAACGGCGTCTCCCAATGGATGCGCTCGGCCTCGCGGCGCCAGAAATCGTCGGGATTCGCCACCGACTCGCGGTGAAAATCGCGGTAACGCATGACTACCTTCCTCCCGTGCTGATGGTGCAGGCTGCCGCCGCAACCGGCCTATGCCATTGGCCGGATCTGGCGCAGTTTTTCAGGATAGTGCAGCGCAATGCGCGCGGGCAACGCGGGTTCTCCCGCGGGTCGTCCCGCAGATTTCTGGGTAGCGGCGCATGCGGCGCGCCCGCCGGGCTCGCGCAAAGCCCGCGCAGTCCGTGCGCGGCGCTCAGCCGCCGATTTCGGGATGCTCGAGACGCGGCAGCGGTGCGACGCGCCAGCGGCGCAGCCACAGCCGTGCGGCATCGACAGTCGCATCGAGTTGCGCGCGCACCGTGCTCGACAAGCCCGCGCCGTAACAGTCGCTGCCTTGCGGCTGCACGCCGATCAGCACGATTTCGCGCGGCGAGCGGCCGCTCAACTGCGCGCAGGCGAGCGCGGCGGCGAAGCCCATGCCGGGCCGGCTCGGACGGCGCCTGTAGAGGTGCTCGGCCGCCGCATCGCCGGTGAGGACGCGCAGCGCGCCCGGCTCGAGCCCGAAATCGATTGCGGTGAGCACGATCAAACGCTGCGTGGATTCGACGACGGGCAGCAGCGCACTGCCGCGCGTGCCGCCTTCCACGAGTTCGACCTGCGCGGGGCATTGCCAGGTCGCCTTCAGCCGCTCGAGCGCGAGCACGCCCACGCCGGCGTCGCCCCATTGAACATTGCCTAGGGCGAGCACGACCACCCGTTGCGGCGCGTGGGCCTGGCGCTTCGCGAACCCGGTCAGTGCGCGGCGCGCGAAGGCGCGCACCGCGCCGTCGTCGCGCGTTGTCCGCGGTATGGCGCCGATTTCGTGAAGTCGATGGAGGCGAAGGATCACGTTGATGGCTGGCTGGGAGAGTGGGGAATAGGAATAATCCGAGTAATTCGGCAAATTTCCGTTGATATGGATCAATCGATATAGGCTTTAACGTGATAAAGACAATGTTTTGCAATGCTCATCGATTCGCTGTCGGCGCACTGTGCGGCGATCGCTAACACTCCGTGTGCGCACAGCAACAAAAAAGGGAACGTCAAACTGGCGTCCCCTTTTTGCGTGCGCTTTTGCGTAGCCCGGCTGGCGGTACGCGCTGTCACTGCTCCATCACGTGCCCGGTTTGACGACCACCGTGCAGGTCGTGCCCGCGGCGAGGACCATGTCGTCCGGCACCTTGTCGATGTGGATGCGCACCGGCACGCGCTGCGCGAGGCGCACCCAGTTGAAGGTCGGGTTCACGTCGGCGAGCAGCTCGCGGCTTTGCGGATTGTCGCGGTCGTAAATGCCGCGCGAGATGCTCTCGACGTGGCCCTCCAGCGTGCCGCCGCTCATCAGCTTGATGTCGGCCTTGTTGCCCACCTTCACGTGCGGCAGCTTGGTTTCCTCGAAGTAGCCGTAGACCCAGAACGAATGGCTGTCCACCACGGCAAGCTTGGCCTGGCCCGAGATCGCGTAGTCGCCCTGGAACACCTGCAGGTTCGTGATGTAGCCGTCCACCGGCGAGACCACGCGGGTACGTTCGAGATTGAGCTTTGCGGCGTCGAGCGCGGCGATTGCCTGCTGGTACTGCGCCTGTGCCGAGTTCGCCGTATGCGAGGCGTTTTCGCGGTTTTCGGCCGAGACGACTTCGCTGTCCATGTCGGCGCGGCGGCGCGCGTCGTCCTGGCGCATCGTCAGCTCGGCCTTGCGCGCGGCCACGGCGGCCTCGGCCTGCTCCACGGCGATCTGATAGTGCGACGGATCGATCTGCATGAGCAGGTCGCCCTTGTGCACGAACTGGTTGTCCTTCACGGGCAGCTCGACCACGGCGCCCGAGACGTCGGGGGCGACGTTCACCACTTCGGCGCGCACGCGGCCGTCGCGGGTCCACGGCTCGTCCATGTAGTGAACCCACAGGACGCGCCCGACCAGAATGGCGACGACGAAGATGATGGCCGTCGCGATAAAGCCAATGAGGTTGCGGATTGTCATGATTCGGTTGATTCGTTCAGCGACGCATTTAGTGATAGACCGCGAGACCGAGCACGCAGCATACGACCACGAGCAGGCTCACGCGAAAGAGGGATGGGTGCCACACGACGCGGTAGAGACCGGTTCTGGCCAGTACGGAATCGAGCACCCAGGTGATCGCCGCGCCCAGAATGAAGAGCAGCACGATCGCCGGGATATAGGCGTCGAGAAACGCGACGTCACGAGGCATGGTTGGCTCCTTGGCTCACGCCAGGGTTCGCGCTTTCCTTGCCCGCATACGCCGCGAGCGGCGATTGCGGATCGATCAGCGCGGTGCGGATGAAATGCAGATGGCTCTGGATGCGCTGCAACTGGTGGCGCTCTTCGCGCGGCGGCGCGTCGCCACGCTCGGTGGCGTTCGTCGCTTCAGGCTTCCACATGCCTTGCAGCACGGCCTGGCTTGCGTCGATGGCGCGCGCCGTTGCCGCAAGCGCGTCGCGGTAGCGCGCCTCGCTCGGGCGATCGAAGAGTGCGCTCACGGCCTTGAGCGTCGCGTCGATCGCCACGCGCCATGCGGTTCCCTGCGCGTACTGCGGATGCGTGGGCAAGGTGGCGAGTTCGTGGCGCAGATCGAGCGCGGCGTTGCCCACTTCGAGCGTCGAGAAGAGCCAGCGCAGCGTGTCGCGGCGTTGCGCGTCGTCGTTGCCGGCGATCGCCGAGAGCTGGAACATCAGGTCGCGCGCGCCGCTCTCGAAGCGGTTGCGCAGTCCCTTCAGGCGCGCGCGGCAAGCCTGCACGGCGCCGCCGCGCAGGTCGGCGAGCAGACGCCGGCGCAGCCACGGCGTGGAAGGCGGCAGGAGCACGGCGAACGCCAGTGCCGAGACCGCCATCGACGCGATGAGTGCGAGCGCGTCGTTCATATAGCTACTCGGGTTGTACTGCACGAGGTTGTCCGGCCCCGCGAGAAAGCACAGGAAAATGCAGTAGCCCACGCCGTAGCCCGCGTACTTCGGGCGCGTCGTGAGGAACACGCCGAGCGCGAGCGCAGGGGCGAGCGCGACGCACAGCATGACGAAACCGTCGATATGCGGAAACACGCCGAATGTGAGAATCATGCCGACGACCGAGGCGAGCACGGTGCCGAGCGCCATCTGCGTCGCCATGCGCGAGGGCTGCGGCGCGGACGATGCGAGCGCACAGGTCGCGGCGGCATTGAGCACGAGGTTCGTGCCGCTCGGCCACGCAGTGGCGATCCAGAACGCGCCGAGCAGCGTCATCACGATGGCGGCGCGCAGGCCCGCCACGCCCGCCGCGATCAGGTTCGTCTTCGGCACGTAGCGCGCGATCCATTTTTCGCGCGAGTGCGTATCGACGGCGAGCGACGCGTAGGTGGCCGTGTACTCGGTCATCTCGTGCACGAAGCGGTAGAACAGTTCCGTGGCGGTGTCGAAGTCGAGCAGGCGCGCATCGCCTTGTGCTTCGAGCCCGGCGCGCGTGGCGCGCACGCGCTTCGGCAGCGCCGAGCGGTAGTCGTCGAGCTGTTTCGAGACATGCGTCGCGTCGGCGGCCGTGAGCACCGGCTCACCCGCTTTGGCGAACAGCGGCGCGATCTCGCGGAAGTACGGTTCGAGCGCAGCGACGGTGGCCGGGGAGCCATCCGCGCGCAGACGGTTCATCAACTGATGCAGCGCGTGAAAGCGCGTGGAGACCGTCATGAACTCGGTGTTCAGGCGCGCGAGACGCCCCGAGCGCATCCGCGCGTCGGGCGACTCGAACACGGCCATGCTGCGGCTCGCTTCGAGGCCCACGACGTCGGCGACGAAGCGCGCATTGCTCGCTTCGATATGCGAACGATCGATACGTCCGGCAAGCGCCGCCGAAACGTAGTCGACGAACGACGAGAAACGGCGCCGCACGCTCGAGCGCAGCAGCTCGCCCGTAAACTGCGGAAACACCACGGCGCTGACGAAGCCCGAGCAAAGGATGCCGATCGAGATCTCGCCCACGCGCGTCATCGCCGACATGAACGCGCCGTCGGGATGCTGCGAGGCCGGAATGCCGATCAGCGCCGCCGTATAGCCCGCAAGCACGAAGCCGTACGAGCGGAAGTTGCGGTTGCGCGCGGCGCCCGCGGTGCACAGGCCGACCCACAGCGCCGTCGAGACGATGAAGAGCTCCGGCTGCTGCGCGAAGAGGCCGATCAGCGCGAGCATCACGACGAGGCCCACGAGCGTGCCGCACAGCCGGTAGAAGCTCTTTGCGAACACGGGACCGCTTTGCGGCTGCATCACGATGAACACGGTGGTCATGGCCGTGCGCGGCTGCGGCAGATCGAGCTTCATGGCGATGCCGAGCGCGAGCAGCGCAGCGGCAATCGCCTTAAAGAGATAGATCCAGACGAGGCCGTCGGTACGTGCCCAGTCGGCGAGCGCGGCGTAGAGGCTTTGGCCGCCCGGCTGCGAGGGTGAGGAGGTGGACGCTTGCATTGTCGGCTGCCTCAGTGCGCCGCGCCGGTTGCGCCGGCGTTGCCGGACGCGCTTGCATCGGCGGCGTCGGGTCCGGACGAAGCGTGCGAGCCGCGCGGCGCGAGCAGCGCCGCGGGCATGAGCGGCACGTCGCGCGTCTTCTTGCCGTGCGCGGGGAGTTGCTCGGCTTCGGTCGGGCCTTTCGCTGCGGCATCGCTCGAGGCGTCGATCATGCCGCCGCCGAGCGCCGCGACGAGCGTGGCGTGCGCGGCCAGCCGCTCGGCCTGGATGTGCGCGACGCCTTCCTGTGCGCGCAGCAACTGCGTTTGCGCAATCAGCACGTTCACATAGTCGGTCAGGCCCCGGCGGAAGCCTTCCTGCGCGAGATCGTAATTGCGCTGCGCGGCGGCGACCGAGCGGTGCGCGTCGTCTTCCTGGGTCGCGAGCGAGCGCATGCGCACCACTTGATCGGCGATTTCCTTGAGCGCGGTGACGATCGTCTGGTTGTACTGATCGACAGCGATGTCGTACGCGGCGGACTGCGCGCCGAGTTGCGCGCGCAGGCGTCCGCCGTCGAAAATCGGCAGCGAGAACGCGGGGCCGCCCGCATAGCTGCCGCTCATCGACTTGAGGAACTGGAACAGCGGGCCGGCCGCCGCGTAGCCGCCCATCGAGACGAGCAGGTTCACGTTCGGATAGAAGTCGGCCTTCGCGACGTCGATGCCGCGCGCCTGTGCGGCGACGAGCCAGCGCGCCGCGACCACGTCGGGGCGATAGCCGATCAACTGGGCGGGCAATGCCGAGGGCAGGCCCGCGGGCGCGGCGAGCGAGAGCGCAGGGCGCTCGATCGACTCACCGGCGCCCGGGCCCTTGCCCGCGAGCGCCGCGAGCTGGTTCTTGCCGAGCGCGATGGATTCTTCGAGCGCGTCGATCTGGCGTTCGTACTCGGGCAGCGGCGTTTGCGCCTGGCTCACTTCGAGCTGGGTGCCGATGCCGCCCGCCAGGCGCTTTTGCGCGAGCGCGAGAATGCGCTGCTGCTGGCCGAGCGTTTGCTTCGCAATGTCGAGCAACGCGTAGTTCATCGACATCTCGATGTAGGTGCGCGTGACATTGACTTCGAGTTCGAGCTGCGCCGCGCGCGCATCGGCGGCGCTGGCGTGCGCGACGTCGAGCGCGCGCTCGGCGTTGTTCTTGTCCTGGCCCCAGAGGTCGAGGTGATACGACAGGCCGAGCGTAGCCGTGTTGTTCCACGTGTTTGCGCCCGCGAGCGGTCCCGGCCCGTAGTAGACGTTGTCGGACCATTGCTGGCGCTGGATGGACATGCTGCCGTTGATTTGCGGCAGGAGCCCGGCCTGGGCCACGCCCACCATCGAGCGCGCTTCGCGCACGCGCGCCTGGGCGGCGGCAAGCGAGGGGTTGCCGGCCACGGAGGCTTCGATCCAGGCGTTCAGTTGAGGGTCGTTATAGCCGCGCCACCAGTCGCTGGCGGGCCAGCCGGCGTCAGTATTGGCCGCGCGGATCGCCGAGCCGGCGTCGAGTTGCGCGGCTTCGGCCTGTTTCGCTTGCGGTGCGATGCCCCCGGTACTGGCGCAGCCCGCGATTATCAACGAGAACGTAAGAACCGTGAGTGCGGCTAGTCCTTTCGGTACCGGAGACTGCACGATTTACTCCTTATCTTGGCTATGAATCACTGTGCGTCATTATATTTTTTGCGGGATTGATGAATAACCGGTAAGGATGCAAGGCATTTTTACGAAACATGAGACAATCGATCTTGCGAAATATGAAACAATTCGTGTGTCAGATAGAGGATTGGTATGGATACGCTTCAAAACATGCGTGTATTCGTCCGGGTGGTGGAAGCGGGCAGCTTCACGGGCGCGGCGCAATACCTGAACACGACCACGGCTTACGCTTCGCGCGCGGTTTCCGATCTGGAGGCGCACCTGCGCACGCGCCTCCTGAACCGCACGACGCGCCGCATCGCGCTCACCGAGGCGGGTGAGCGCTACCTGCAGCGCTGCGAGCAGATCCTCGCTTACGTCGATCAGGCCGAAGCGGAAGCCGGCGACGCGCATGCGCGCCCCTCGGGCAAGCTCAAGGTCCACGCGATGACGAGCTTCGGCCAGCACTATGTGGTGCCGGCGGTGGGGCAGTATCAGCAGCTCTATCCGGACGTGCACGTGGAACTCACACTCGCGCAGCGCATGCCGGATTTGCTCGACGAGGGCTACGACGTGGCCCTCGTGGTCGCAACCGATCTGCCGGATTCCGGTTTCGTGTCGCAACGGCTCACGAGCGCGTTCAGCATCGCGGTTGCCTCACCGGCGTATCTGGAAAAGCGCGGCGTACCGCAAAAGCCCGCCGATCTCGCGAACCACACCTGCCTGCAGATGGTGACGCCCGTGTTCCCGACCGCGCAGTGGCAGTTCACGGGCCCCGAAGGCGAGATCACGGTCGATCTCGGCCCGGCGACCTTCCAGGTGAACGTGGCGGAGGCGATGGCGGTGGCCGTGCGCGAGGGCATGGGCGTGGGGCTGCTGCCGATCTATTCGGCGATCAGCGGTCTGCGCAGCGGCGCGCTGCAATGGATCCTGCCGGAGTACAAGTCGCAGGAGATGAACGTCTTTGCGGTGTACCCGTCACGCCAGTATCTCGACGCGAAGATCCGCACATGGGTCGAGCTGTTGCGCGAGAGCATGCCTTCGACGCTCGCGCGGGATCAGAACGAACTGCGGCAGTTCGCGCGCACCTGAGGCGGCGGCGCTTGCGCCCGGTCAAAGGGCGCGCGCGGGCTGTGACGGCCTGTTACAGCTTGCGCAGATGGCAACACTTCCTTACGCCCGGCGGCGCGGCAGCTTGGTAAGGTAGCGGGACTGTTTCACGCAACCTCTTTTTGCCAACACCGGGAACTCGAATGGATACGCATCTGATGATCGGCATCGCCGTGATGATGGGCCTGATCGGCATCGCGGCATCGCGCGATCTGCTGCGCATGCGCCGCGCGCAGCTTCAGCCTGTGACGCTGCGCGTGCGCCGCGACGACGCACGCATGCACTAAGGCTGCGGGCGCGTTCGCCTCGCTAGACTTCCACCACTTTGTCCCACGCAAAGGCCGGATTCTCCGGCTGCCCCGTGCGGCGGTCACGATAGCCGCGCGGATTGCACACCACGCGCGTGCCGTTGACCGTGTAGTCGAAGCACGTATGCGTGTGGCCATGTATCCATAGCGCGACTGGCGCGCGCACCAGCGCGTCGAGATCGCTCACGAATCCCGCCGACACCCGATCTTCCGCGTAGCGCGGCGCGAGGCTCTGCCTGTGCGGCGCGTGGTGTGTGACGACGATCGTCTCGCCCGCGAAGGGCTTCGCCAGTTCCGCTTCGAGCCACGCGCGCGAACGCGCATGGAGCGCGAGCGAGTCGGCCGGCGTGAAGTCGCGCGCGAGCGCTTGCGGGCTATCCGGCCAGGACACCTGGATCAATCCGCGAAAGTCCAGCATCACGCGCATCGCAGCCGTAATGGCGGCTTCACGCGCGGCGTCGTCGGCGCCGAAGAGTGCGAAGTCGGCCCATAGCGTCGTGCCGAGCACGCGAAAGCGGCCCGCCGGATCGACGTATACGCCGTCGTTGAGGAAGTGCACGTTGTCGAGCGTGGAGGCGGCGTCGCGCATCGCCGTTTCCAGCGCGCCGAGATCGCCGTCGTAGTACTCGTGATTGCCGGGCACGTACAACACCGGCACCTGCGGATCGAACGTTTCCGCCGCCCAGCGCAGCCCGAGCCCATGATTGTGGATGTCGCCCGCGAGCACGACGAGATCGGCCTGCGCATGCGGGATCGTGTCGGGCTCGTCGTTTTCCAGATGCAGGTCGGACAGCACGCGGATCTTCAACACGATGTCGGCTCCTTGCGTCCCGCGCGTTCAGCGCAGCACTTTCCCCGGATTCATCAGGTTCAGCGGATCGAGCGCGGTCTTGATCGCGCGCATCAGCGCGAGTTCGACCTCGCTCTTGTAGTGCATGTTCTCGTCGATCTTCAACTGCCCGAGGCCGTGTTCCGCGCTGATCGTGCCGCGATGGCGATCCACGCTGTCGTAGACGATGCGGTTCAGCGTCTTCTCGTTTTCGGCGAGGAAGCGCTTCGGGTCGCCGCCTTCGGGCGCCTGCACGTTATAGTGCAGATTGCCGTCGCCGAGATGGCCGAAGGTGACCATGCGCGCTCCGGGCACCGCGCGGGCGATTCCGGCGTCGGTTTCCTCGATGAAATGGCCGATGCGCGAGATCGGCACGCCGATATCGTGCTTGATGTTCAACCCTTCCTGCGCCTGCGCGAGCGGAATGTGCTCGCGGATATTCCAGAACGCCTGCGACTGCGCGAGGCTTTCCGCGACCACGGCGTCTTCCACGAGACCTTGTTCGAGCGCTTCTTCCATGAGCCGCTCGAAGAGCGCGCGCGCGTGTTCTTCGCTTTCGTTGTCCGACAGTTCGAGCAGCACCACCTGCGCGTGATGCTCCGCGAACGGATAGCGCAGTTGCGGGAAGTGACGGCCGACGAGCGCCATGCAGAAGTCCGACATCAGCTCGAAGCCTGTGAGCAGCGGCCCGGCGTAGCGCTGTGCGAGCGCGAGGAAGTCGAGCGCCGCATGTGCCGAGCCGAGCGCGGCGAGCGCGGTGACGCGCGCGGCCGGCAGCGGATGCAGCTTCATCACCGCGGCGGTGATGATGCCGAGCGTGCCTTCCGCGCCAATGAAGAGGTCGCGCAGATCGTAGCCGGTGTTGTCCTTGCGCAGCCCGCGCAGACCGTCCCAGATCTCGCCTTGCGGCGTCACGACTTCGAGACCGAGACACAACTCGCGCGTGTTGCCGTAGCGCAGCACGCCGGTGCCCCCCGCGTTGGTCGAGAGATTGCCGCCGATCGTGCAGCTGCCTTCGGCCGCGAGCGAAAGCGGGAACAGTCGGCCCGCATCCTTTGCGCGCGCCTGCACTTCCGCGAGGATCACGCCGGCTTCGACGGTGATCGTGTTGTTGTGTGGATCGATTTCGCGCACGCGGTTCAGGCGGCGCAGGCTCAGCACCGCCTGGTTGCCGCTCTCGTCCGGCGTCGCGCCGCCCGCGAGGCCCGTGTTGCCGCCTTGCGGCACGAGTGCCACGCGATGCTCGTGCGCGAGCTTCACGACAGCGGCGACTTCCTGCGCATTGGCCGGGCAGAGCACGGCGAAGGCCGCGCCCTGGTAGCGACGGCGCCAGTCGGCGAGGTAGGGCGCGGTGTCGTGCGCGTCGGTCAGCACGTACGGCACGCCGATGGCGGCGACACAGGCGTCGAGAAAGGCTTGGCAGGCGGTCGGGGTGAAGTCGGTCATGGTGTCTCGAAAATTCGCGCCTGGGCTGGGCTGCTCGCGGCGCGATTGTCGTGAAATCGCGAGGCTCAAACGGTTAGTTTGACACGGCGATAGCCTTCACGCAGTGCTCGCGAACAAGGCGGTTGCGGCGTGGAAGGAGTCGCTTAGGCCGACTCGCGCTTCGCGGGCTTTGCGGCACGTTTCGCGGCGCGCTTGTACGGCGCGACATAGGCAAGCGCACATGCGAAGAAGCCTAGAGCCAGCGCGACTTCCACCCAGCCTAGCCGGTTGCCCGGCGCGGGATCGGTCATGCCGCGCACGATGCCTTCCGCGAAGTAGAGCAGCACGAGCATTGCCGCCCATTGCAGCGTGTAAAGCCTGCGTCGCAGCACGCCAGGCAGGGCGATGGCGAGCGGCACAGCCTTGAGCACGAGCGCGCTGCCGCCGGGGCGCAGCGGTGCGAGCCGCCATTCCCACGCGATGCACAGCAGCGTGAGCGCAGCGAGCATCGCAAAGGCGCCGAGCGCGGCGCCGCGACGCTGGGCGATGGGCTCAGTGACGCCGTCCACACGGGTGTTCACAGCCGCTGGCCCTCCCCGGTGGTCGCGAGCGCGAGCGCCGCGCGCGCAAGCCGCACGCCCAGCGCGCTCGCGAGCATCTTTTCGTCGGCGCTCAAACCGTGGCCGCGCGCGTCCTGGCGCGCGTGATGCGAGGCGCCGTAGGGCGTGCCGCCGCCCTGCGTGGTCGTGAGCGCGCTTTCCGTGTAGGGGATGCCCACGAGCAGCATGCCGTGATGGAGCAGCGGCAGCATCATCGAGAGCAGCGTGCTTTCCTGGCCGCCGTGCAGGCTGCCTGTCGACGTGAACACGCAAGCGGGCTTGCCCGCGAGCGCACCCGAAAGCCACTGCGGCGTGGTGCCGTCGAGAAAGTACTTGAGCGGCGCGGCCATGTTGCCGAAGCGTGTGGGCGAGCCGAGCGCGAGACCCGCGCATTCTTCGAGGTCGCGCAGCTCGACGTAGGGCGGGCCGTCGGAGGGGATGTCGGGCGCGGTGGCCTCGCAGACCGTCGAGACGGGCGGCACCGTGCGTACGCGCGCTTCGGCGCCGGGAACACTGTCGATACCCTGGGCGACGGCGCGCGCGAGTTCGCGCGTTGCGCCATGCCGGCTGTAATAGAGCACAAGAATCGGTTTCATCGGGCCTCGTCGGTGGACGGGATATTATAGGGGTTGGGTCTGCCGCCGCAGCGGCGCAGCGGCGAGCGAGGCGCGCGTCACGTGCAAAGCATGGGCAAATAGGTACACTGCGTGCGCGCGGAATCTGCGGCAAAACGCGGCGTCAATCGCGGCAGGAAGAAGCGGCATCAAGAAAGCGCGGCAATCAAAGTGTTCACGGTGGCGAGGAAAGCGGGCCAATGGATGTGCTGTCGAGGGTGAAGATCGATCTGGACATCGTGAAGCGCCTCGCGCGATTCGCGGCGCGGCGCAGTCGCGAAGATCGCATTCCGCAGGTCGCGGGCAGCCTTACGTTCACCACGCTGCTCTCGCTCGTACCGCTCGCCACGGTCGCATTCGCACTCTTCACCGCGTTCCCGATCTTCGCTTCGTTCCAGAACTCGCTGCAGGCCTTTCTCGCCGACCACCTCATGCCGGCGCAGATCAACAGCCAGATCTTCAAGTACCTGAATCAGTTCGCCTCGAAGGCCAAGGGTCTCACGACGATGGGCATGATCGTGCTCTTCGTCACGTCGGTCATGACGATGATGACCGTGGAGTCGGCCTTCAACCTGATCTGGCGCGTGCGCAAGGCGCGGCCGTTCGCGCAGCGCGTGCTCGTCTACTGGGCCATCCTCACGCTCGGGCCGATCCTGATCGGCGTGAGCCTGTCGATCTCCTCGTATGTGTTCACGCGTTCGGCCGTGATCGCGACCGAGCAGCACGTTTCGGGCATCCTCGACTGGATGCTGTTCGGCGCCTCGCTGCCGCTCACGGCGCTCGCGTTCACGATGCTCTATGTGTATCTGCCGAACTGCCGCGTGCAGTGGCGCGACGCCCTGGTGGGCGGCATTGCCGCGGCGATCGCCTTCGAGGCGGCCAAGCGCGGCTTTGGCTATTACGTGCGGCGCATTCCGACCTACACGGCGGTTTATGGCGCCTTCGCGGCCGCGCCGATGTTCCTGCTGTGGATGTACCTGAGCTGGTTCATCACGCTCGTGGGCGCGATGATCACCTCGGCGCTGCCCGAAATCCGCACCGGGCGCTTCGACCGGCCGCGCTTTCCGGGCAGCGATTTGCTCGACGCGCTCGAACTGCTCGCGGGTCTCGCCGATGCGCGAGCGGCGGGCGAGCCGGGCCGCACGACCGAACAACTCGCGCAGCTGCTGCGGCGCGACCTGGCCACGGTAACGCGCCTGATCGACGGCCTCGAAGAGGATGAACTCGTGGGGCGTCTCGAGCAGGAGGAGCGCGCGAAAACGCTGTTCCTGCTGATCGGCAATCCCGCGCGGATTTCGGTGACGCGCATCTTCGACCGCTTCGCGATCGATCGCAAGGAACTGTCGTATCAGCTCAAGTCGAGCAGTATCGACGCGCACCTGCTGCTGGGTGCGCTCGATAACGACAAGCTCTCGATTTCACTCGCGTCGCTGCTCGCGACGCGACGCTTCCCGGCGCTCACGGAGGAACATCCGCCGGTGCTCCCGCATCCGGCGGCGTGACGATGCGGCGCGCCCATGGGAGGCGCGCCGTCGCATCGGATTCGATCAGAGGGAAATCTTGCCGCGGCAGATATCCGCGAACATGACCCAGTCGCCCATCAGGCTGTAGATGGGGTGACGGAAGGTGGCCGGGCGGTTCTTCTCGAACTTGAAATGTCCGACCCATGCGAAGCCGTAGCCGCACACGATGGCAAGCGGCAGCCAGAGCCAGTTGCCGGTGGCGATCGCCATGCAGACGAAGCCGATCACGCCAAGCGAGCCGATGAAATGCAGCCGCCGCGACATGATATTGCTGTGCTCGCTCAGGTAGAACGGATAGAACTGCGCGAAGCTCGAAAAATGCTCGGTATGCGTGGTGGGTTGCATCGCCTCCTCCTTTCTGCGTGGGCACGCAGGGGATGGTTGATTCAGCCATTTTCCGGCGTTCCGAACGACCGTGCAACCAGGGCTGGCGTGAACCGTCAGCCGTTGCCCACGCGCGGCGTTTGCTGCGTTGCAAAAGCATAGAGCGCGTCGAGGGTCGCATCCGGCTGCTCGGTCATCAACGCGTGGCCCGCGTCCAGCGTGACCGTGTCCACGGGCGTGCCCGCTTGCGCGAAGGCCTCGGCGAGGGCGCGCGCCGCGCGCGGAGGCGTCATCGCGTCGCGTTTGCCGACGATCAGTCGCACCGGGCAGCGGACTTTCGCGGCGCTGGTGAGGCCGTCCGCATAAGCGTTGCACGCCGCGAAATCGGTATGGAAAAGCTGCGGCTCGCCGCGCGCGGAGACGCGCTCCATGAGCCGCTGGTTCATGCCGCGCAGCCAGAAGCCCGGTCCGGGGCTCGACGGCTTGGCGGCGAGCGTCGAGTGCGACCACGCGTTGACGAGCGCGATCGCCTCCGGCTCGCGGTCGCGCGCGGCTTCGAGCAGGGTTGGCGCGACCGTCATCGGGAATGCGGTGGCGAGCAGGGCGATGCGCTGTGCGCGCTCCGGATGGCGCGCGGCGAATTCGAGCGCGACGAGCGAGCCCATGCTGTGGCCGGCGACGAAGGCCTGCGGGGCGTTCAGCGTGTAGAGCAGCGCGGCGAGCCAGTCGGCGAGCGCGCCGATGCTCGTGAGCGCCGGGCCCGCGCTGCGCAGGTGGCCGGGCAGATCGACGGCCAGCGCGTTGAAGCCGTGGTTGGCGAAATAGCGCGATTGCAGCGCCCAGACGCTGTGGTCGTGCTGCGCGCCGTGGACGAACACCGCGAACGGCAGCGCGGGGTCGATCGCGCGCGAGGCCGTATAGGCATAGACCGGCTTGCCGGCCACGTCGACGATCATGACGCCTCCTTGCCGGTGGGCCTGGCAATCGACGCTTCCGTTTTCTGCGACGCCTTCAGCGCGCGCTTGAGGTCATCGACCAGATCGGCGGGGTCTTCGAGCCCGATCGAGAGCCGGATCGTGCCCTCCGCAATGCCGGCGGCCGCAAGCGCGGCGGCGTCCATGCGGAAATGCGTGGTCGAGGCGGGGTGGATCACGAGCGAGCGCGCGTCGCCGACGTTGGCCAGATGCGAGAACAGCGTGAGCGATTCGATGAAGCGCTTGCCCGCCGCGCGGCCGCCGCGCAGGTTGAAGCTGAACACGGCGCCCGCGCCGCGCGGCAGTAGACGCCTGGCAAGCGCGTAATCGGGATGGCTCGGCAGCTCCGGCCACGCGACCGATTCGACCGCCTCGTGCGCGGCGAGAAATTCGACGATACGCCGCGCGTTCGCCACATGCCGCTCCATGCGCAGCGGCAGCGTTTCTATGCCTTGCAGCAATTGCCACGCGGCCTGCGGATGCAGGCACGCGCCGAAGTCGCGCAGGCCCTCGCGGCGCGCCCGCAGCAGGAAGGGCGCGACCGTGCTTTCCTCGCTGAACACCATGTCGTGAAAACCTGCATAGGGCTCGGTGAGTTCGGGAAAGCGGCCCGACACTTCGAAGTCGAAGGTGCCGCCATCCACCAGCACGCCGCCGATCGTCGTGCCATGGCCGCCGAGGAACTTGGTGGCCGAGTGATAGACGAGATCCGCGCCGTGCTCGAAGGGGCGCAGCAGGTAAGGCGTGGTGAACGTGGAATCGACGAGGAGCGGCACGCCATGTGTGTGCGCGATTTGCGCGACGGCTTCAATGTCGAGCACGTCGAGGCCCGGGTTGCCGAGCGTTTCGCCGAATAGCAGGCGCGTGTTGGGCCGCAGCGCCGCGCGCCAGCCGTCCAGGTCGCCGGGCTTCACGAAAGTCGTCTCGATGCCGAAGCGCTTGAGCGTGTAGTGCAACAGGTTGTGCGAGCCGCCGTAAAGCGCCGCCGAGGCGACGATGTGCGAGCCCGCGCCCATCAGCGTCGCGATCGCGAGATGCAGCGCCGCCTGGCCGCTCGCAGTGCCGATCGCCCCCGCGCCGCCTTCGAGCGCAGCCACGCGCTCTTCGAACACGGCGACGGTCGGGTTCGAGATGCGCGAGTACACGTGGCCCGCGCGCTCCATGTTGAAGAGCGCGGCGGCGTGGTCGGTGTCGCGAAACGAGAACGAGGTGGTGAGGTAGATCGGCGTCGCGCGGGCGCCGGTGGCGGGGTCGGGCGCCGCGCCCGCATGCAGCGCGAGCGTGTCGAAGCGGCTATCGGGATTCGATGCGGGATTTGACGCGGGATTCGATGACATCGTGGCGGCGCGGCCGGCGCGAACCGGCCTGGTGTCGAGGGTGAAGGGCATCGTAACACCGGCGGGCGGGGCGCGGGGACGCCCGGCCGGGCCTTTTTCGGGCCTGATCGAGCGCGTCCCGCGTGGCCGGATTCGTGCCGCAAAACCCCTCGCCACGGCTTTCGGCAGACGTTTCGGTGCGCCGTGGAGCGCCCGCCGCGCGGCTTTCCTTTTAACAATCTTTCCGCTAGGATCGAATCAGGTAGGCATCTTTTCAGCATTTCCCCCATTACTAGCGGCATTCCTGGAGACACATCATGCGTGTCAGCGACATCCTCAAGGTGAAGGGCAACACGCTCTACACCGTCACGCCCGACACTGCGCTGCACGAGGCAGTCAACACCATGGCCGAGCACGATATCGGCTCGCTCGTCGTCATGGAGTACGGCGATCTGGTCGGCATGCTCACGTTCCGCGAAATCATCCTCACGCTGCGCGCAAACGGCGGCAGCGTCGGCACCACGACGATCCGCAAGGTCATGGACGATCATCCCATCACCTGCACGCCGGAAACCGAGGTCGACGAAGTGCGCCGCATGATGCTCGAGCACCATGTGCGCTACCTGCCGGTCATGGAAAGCCGCTCGCTCATGGGCGTGATCTCGTTCTACGACGTGGCGAAGGCCGTGGTCGAAGCGCAGGGCTTCGAGAACAAGCTGCTCAAGGCCTATATTCGCGACTGGCCCGAAGAGGAGCGTCAGCCGGCGCGCTGAGCGTAGCCCCTCTAACGCCTGGTCGGTCAGCATGAAAAAGCGCGCGTCTGGCGCGCTTTTTCGCGTCTGGGCCCCCATGAATTCCGTCAGTGCGATTCCTGTTCGATGAACGATAGACCGATGCCCGCGGCGCAGCGTGACAAGCGCAAAGTGCACCATGAGGGTGACCACACTTCGCAGTTCGCGCTGCTGCGCCAGCGTCGTTTCGCCCCGTTTTTCTGGACGCAGTTCCTCGGGGCGATGAACGACAACGTCTTCAAGATCGGCTTCACCTCGCTCGTCACCTATCAGGCCGCGCGCTTTTCGGGCGTCGATCCGAAGACAGTCGCGTTCCTCATCTCGGCCGTTTTCATCTTGCCGTTCGTGCTGTTTTCCGCGACCTCGGGCCAGGTCGCCGACAAGTATGACAAGGCGATGCTCACGCGCTGGGTCAAGACCTTCGAGATCGCGGTCATGCTGATCGGCGCGGCCGGCTTCTGGATGCACAGCGCGCCGCTGCTGTATGCGTGCACCTTCCTGATGGGCGTGCATTCCACCGTATTCGGGCCGGTCAAGTACGCGTACCTCCCGCAGCGCCTCGCGCCCGATGAACTGGTTGGCGGCAACGGGCTCGTCGAGATGGGCACGTTCGTCGCGATTCTGCTCGGCACGATCGTCGGGGGCGTGGCGGCGGGGATCGGGGCGATGGATCCCGCGTCTGATCATGCGGACCTTGGGCCGCCGGTTGGCGCATGGTGGCTCGGCGGCATGTGCATCGTCATCGCGCTCGTGGGGCGTGTGGCGTCGGCCTTCGTGCCGCCGTGCGAGCCGTCGCAACCGGACTTGCGCATCAACTGGAATCCGGTTTCCGAGACCTGGCGCAACCTGCGCCTCGCGCACGGCAACCGCACCGTGTTTCTGAGCCTGCTCGGCATCTCGTGGCTCTGGTTCGTCGGCGCGACGTTTCTCGCCTCGTTCTTCAATTTCGCGAAGGACGTGATGTCGGCCGACCCCGACGTCGTGACCGTGCTGCTCGCCATGTTTTCGCTCGGCATCGGCTCGGGTTCGCTGCTCTGCGAGCGGCTCTCCCGGCGGCGCATCGAGGTGGGCCTCGTGCCGCTCGGCTCGATCGGCATGAGCGTGTTCGGCATCGAACTCTTCTTTGCAAGCCATGCGTTGCCTGCCGCGTCCCATCTGCTTTCGGTAGGCGAATTCCTGCGCACCGCCGCGCACTGGCGCGTGCTCGCCGACCTGTTCCTGCTCGCCATGTTCGGCGGCTTCTACAGCGTGCCGCTCTACGCGTTGATCCAGAGCCGCAGCGCGCCCAGCCACCGCGCGCGCATCATCGCCGCGAACAACATCCTCAATTCGCTCTTCATGATCGTCTCGGCGCTCATGGCGATGGCGCTCACGTCCGCGGGCGTCGGCATTCCCGGCATCTTTCT
Source organism: Paraburkholderia sp. CNPSo 3281 (assembly GCF_024206515.1). Classification (NCBI taxonomy): domain Bacteria; kingdom Pseudomonadati; phylum Pseudomonadota; class Betaproteobacteria; order Burkholderiales; family Burkholderiaceae; genus Paraburkholderia; species Paraburkholderia sp. CNPSo 3281. The sequence goes on from NZ_JAMBPS010000041.1 coordinate 66,883, forward strand.
GACCACGGCGCTGCTCAATATCGTCGTGGCGGCCTATATCTACACGCTGGTGCCCGAGTTCCTGCTGCGTTTCGTCGCATGGGTGCTCGTGCATACGGTCTACCGCGTGCGGCTCGTGCACACCGAACGCATACCGGCCGAGGGCGCGGCAGTGCTCGTCTGCAATCACGTGAGCTATGTCGATGCGATCGTCATCATGGCCGAGAGCCCGCGGCCGATCCGCTTCGTGATGGATCAGCAGATCTTCCGCTCGCCGTTCTTCGGCTGGGTGTTCCACCACGCCAAGGCGATTCCGATTGCGCCCGCGCATGAGGACCCGGCCGCGCTCGCCGCTGCCTACGACGCATGCGCGGCCGCGCTGGCCGAGGGCGACCTCGTCTGCATTTTTCCCGAGGGCAAGCTCACGCGCAGCGGGGAGATGAATCCGTTTCGCCACGGCGTGAGCGAAATCTTGAAGCGCTCGCCGGTGCCGGTCGTGCCGATGGCGTTGCGCGGGCTTTGGGGCAGTGCGTTCTCGCGCTTTGCGGCGTCTGGGCAGGAGCGGCCGCTGCGGCGCGGCCTGACCAGCCGTTTGACGCTCGCGGTCGGCGAGCCGATCGCCGCGGCGGACGCCACGCTGGAGCGCTTGCAGGAGACGGTGACGGAACTGCGCGGCGCGCGGCGCTGACGTCGGGCCGTGCGGCTCGGTGCGCACGCGCCGCCTTTCGCCCAACCGCCCGGTCGGGCGTCGCCGCGCGCGGGCTGGCATAATATTAGATTCCCCGATTCACTTTGGACGACCGCCATGTCCGGCAACACGCTCGGTACGCTTTTCACCGTCACCACCTTCGGCGAATCCCACGGCCCGGCCATTGGCTGCGTCATCGACGGCTGCCCGCCCGGCATGGCGCTCACCGAAGCCGACATCCAGATCGACCTGGACCGCCGCCGCCCCGGCACGTCGCGTCACGTGACGCAGCGCCAGGAAGAGGACAAGGTCGAGATTCTCTCGGGCGTGTTCGAAGGGCGCACCACGGGCACGCCCATCGCGCTCCTGATCCGCAATACCGACCAGCGCAGCAAGGACTACGGCAACATCGTCGAGACCTTCCGTCCCGGTCACGCCGACTACACCTACTGGCAGAAATACGGCATTCGCGACTATCGCGGTGGCGGCCGTTCGTCGGCGCGCCTCACGGCGCCCACGGTCGCGGCGGGCGCCGTGGCGAAGAAGTGGCTGCGCGAGCGCTTCGGCGTGGAAGTGCGCGGCTACATGCGCGCGCTCGGCGAGATCGACGTGCCGTTCGTGAGCTGGGAGCACGTGCACGAGAACCCGTTCTTCGTGCCCAACGCCGACGTCGTGCCGCAGCTCGAGGATTACATGGACGCGTTGCGCAAGGACGGCGACTCGATCGGCGCGCGCGTGAACGTGGTGGCGAGCGGGGTGCCGGTGGGCTGGGGCGAGCCGCTGTTCGACCGGCTCGATGCCGACATCGCGCACGCCATGATGGGCATCAACGCGGTGAAGGGTGTGGAGATCGGCGCGGGCTTCGCGAGCGTCGCACAGCGCGGCTCGGTGCACGGCGACGAACTCACGCCCAATGGATTCCACGGTAACCACGCTGGCGGCGTGCTCGGCGGCATTTCGACGGGGCAGGACATCACCGTCTCAATCGCCATCAAGCCGACCTCGAGCATCCGCACGCCGCGGCGCTCGATCGACAAGACGGGCGAGCCCGCAACGGTCGAAACTTTCGGCCGCCACGACCCTTGCGTGGGCATTCGCGCGACGCCGATCGCCGAAGCCATGCTAGCGCTCGTGCTGATCGATCACGCGCTGCGCCACCGCGCGCAGAATGCCGACGTCGTCGTGACGACGCCGAAGATCGCAGCCAGCGACGAGTGATGTCGATCGGTGCGGCGTGAGCCGCACCCGTTGCGCGGGCAACAAAAAAGCCGCTTCAGGCTCACACCTGAAGCGGCTTTTTTTCGCCTGCCGGACTTACATGTTCGGATAGTTCGGGCCGCCGCCGCCTTCGGGCGTGACCCACACGATGTTCTGCGTCGGGTCCTTGATGTCACAGGTCTTGCAGTGCACGCAGTTCTGCGCGTTGATCTGCAGGCGGTCGCTGCCGTCGTCGTTCTTCATGAACTCGTACACCGCGGCCGGGCAGAAGCGCGCTTCGGGGCCCGCGTAGGTGCGCAGGTTCACGTTCACGGGCACGCTCGCGTCCTTGAGCGTCAGGTGCG
>NZ_JAMBPS010000042.1:0-68159 GCF_024206515.1 Paraburkholderia sp. CNPSo 3281
GCACGGAAGCGGGCGCGGGGCGGGCGGCGCCCGTGTCGGGCGTGGGCCGCGCCGCCGCGCCGGAGGCCGTAGCCGGACCGGCAGCGGAGGCAGGCGCAGCAGCGGCCGCGCCCGAGGCTTGCGAAGCCGCCGCCGAAGCCGCCGCGGCCGCAGATGCCGCGCCGGGAATCGGCAGCGGCGTGAAGCCGGCGGCGACCCGTACAGGCTGCACGGCGGGCGTGGCCGAGGCGGCCCCAGACGCCGCCGACGCCGCCGACGCCGCGTCGGGCGGCGCGCCGATCACGGGCGCGGACGCGTCCTCCGTGGCCGAAGCCGCCGCGCTCACGGCCGCCTGCGCGACGCCCGGCTTCAGGCGATCGACGAGGTAGTAATCAAGCACGCGCCGAGCGATCGGGCCAGCGGCCTGCGCGCCCCAGCCGCCGTTTTCGACGATCAGCGCGACGGCGATCTGCGGCTTCTCGGCTGGCGCGAACGCGATGAAGAGCGCGTGGTCGCGCAGATTTTCGGCGAGCGCATGCGCCTTGTACTTGCCGCCCTGCAGCGAGAAGACCTGCGCCGTGCCGGTCTTGCCCGCCGAGGTGTACGGCGCGTTGCGGAACACCTGGTAGGCCGTGCCCGAGGGATTCATCGTCACGTTTTCCATGCCGCGCTTCACCACGTCGATATCGGCCTGACTCACGTTCAGGCGCCCGCTTTCGCTCGGCACCGTGAGGCGCTCCTGCTTCGTGATCGGATTTTCGATCTCCTTCACGAGGTGGGGCTTCATCAGGATGCCGTTGTCGGCGAGCGTGGCCGTGGCGTGCGCGAGCTGCAGGATCGTGAACGAGTTGTAGCCCTGGCCAATACCCAGGCTGACCGTCTCGCCTTCGTACCAGCGCTGCTGCTCGGGCTTGCGGTACGCCTTGCGCTTCCATTCGGTGGAGGGCAGGATGCCGCGCGCCTCGCCCGCGATGTCGATGCCGGTGAGCTGGCCGAAGCCGAGCGGCTTCATGAAGTTCGCGATGTTGTCCACGCCCAGGTCGTGCGCGAGCATGAAGAAGTAGGTGTCGTTCGACACCATGATCGCGCGGTTCATGTCGACCCAGCCCTGGCCCGAGCGCACGTCGTTGTTGAAGCGGTGGCCGCCGAACATGTAGTAGCCGGGGTCAGAGAAGCCCCACTGCGGCGTGCGCTTGTGCAGCGTGAGCGCGGCAAGCGCCATGAACGGCTTGTAGGTCGAGCCCGGCGGGTAGGTGCCGTGCAGCGGACGGTTCAGCAGCGGATGATCGGGCGAATTGTTGAGTTCGTCCCAGGTCTGCTGGTCGATGCCATCCACGAACGAGTTCGGATCGAAGCTCGGCGCCGAGACGAACGCGAGAACGTCGCCCGTGGACGGCTCGATCGCCACGAGCGCGCCGCGCTTGCCCGCGAATGCCTGCTCGGCCACCTGTTGCAGGCCAATGTCGATCGACAGCACGAGGTTGTTGCCGGGCGTAGCCTGGGTGCGCGAGAGCGTGCGCACGGGGCGGCCGCCCGCCGTCACTTCCACTTCCTCGAAGCCGGTCAGGCCGTGCAGTTCGGTCTCGTAACTTTGCTCGACGCCGATCTTGCCGATGTAGTCGGTGCCGTTGTAGTTGTTTGCGTCAAGACGCGGATCGTAGTGCTCGGGATCGCTGTCGTTCTTGTCGGAGAGATCGTCGATGCGCTCCTGGTCGCGCTGCGAAATCCGGCCGATATAGCCGATCACGTGCGCGGCCGTGGGCCCGAGCGGATACTGACGGAACAGGCGCGCGCGCACTTCCACGCCGGGGAAGCGGAAGCGCTGGGCCGTGAAGCGCGCGACTTCGTCGTCAGTGAGGCGCGTGCGGATCGGCAGGCTCTCGAAGTTCTTCGAGTCTTCGAGCAGCTTCTTGAAGCGGCGGCGGTCGCGCGCATCGATCGGAATCACGGTCGAAAGCTGGTCGATCGTGTCGTCGAGCGTGTCGGTGAGCTTCGAGGGCGTGATTTCGAGCGTGTACGCCGAGTAGTTCTTCGCGAGCACGACGCCGTTGCGGTCGGTGATGATGCCGCGGTTCGGCACGATCGGCGCGACGGAAATGCGGTTTTCGTCCGCCTGCAGCGAGTACTTGCTGTGGTTCCAGACCTGCAGATAGAGGAAGCGGAACGCGATCAGCCCGAAGCAGACGAACACGAACAGCCCCGCCGCCGCGACGCGCAGGCGGAACTTCGTGAGCTGCTGCTGGGTGTCCTTGAATTCGGTCATGCTGTCAGACCCAGGCTCCGCGGTTCCAATCGCGAGGAACGGCGGGCCGGGGTGCGTAAGAGGTAGTCAAGCGAGTCTTCCAGCGGCGAGCGGCGCGCCGCTCAAATGGGCCGCGTGTCGTCGGGATCGACGGGGCGGCGCTGCGGCAGGAGCAGCAGCACGCTCGCGATCGGCCAGAGGATGGCCTCGACGAAGCCGCTGATGAGGTAACCCCAGCCAGGAAACGACGCGCCCATCAGCAGGCGGATCACGAACGGCACGACCTGCGCGCCGACCAGCATGGGCGTGACGGCGAACATTTGCAGGCCGATCGACATCCACAGCACGCGGCGGTGAATGGTGATCGCGCCATACGAAAGCAGCGTGTACGCGAGCGCGTGCTCGCCGAGCAGGTTCGCGTTGTGGACGTCCATCAGGAGCCCGAGGAAGAACGCGACGCCCATGCCGACCTTGCGCGGCTGGTGAATGTTCCAGAACAGCAGCACGAGCGCGACGAAGTCGGGCACGCCGGGTAGCTTGCCCCAGGGCAGCAGGTTCAGCAGGAACGCCGCCGCGAGGCTGAAAACGATGAAGTACGGATTGACCGGCTGCAGAATGTATTGCGGACGCGGCATCAATGGCCCCCTTTCTCGACGGCCTTCGCTGCCTCTTCCCGCAGGCTCTCCCTGGGCCTTCTCTCGAGCTGCTTTTTCTCCGCCGGCCTGGTGTCGGCTGCGGCTGCGTTCGCTGCAGGCTTCGCCTGCTGCGCCGGGGCCGATGCAGCGGCGGCGGGTTTCGCCTTCGCGTCATCGGCTTTCTTGTCGCTCTTCTTGTCCGCGGCCTTGGCAGGCTTCTTCTTCGCGTCCTTCGCCTCGGCGGCCGCTGCGGCTTCTTCGGCGGCGATCGGGTTGGGCGGCACCTGCGGGACATAGTGCAGCACGAGCACCTGGCGCGCCCCGCGCACGGCGGCGAGCGGCAGGCAGACCACGCGCGCAAACGCAGTGTCGGCCTGCTTGTCCACGCGCAACACCTTCGCGACCGGCAGACCTTGCGGATAGATGCCGTCGAGTCCGCTCGTCACGAGTTCGTCGCCGACTTGCAGATCGGCGCTGATCGGCACGAAGCGCAGATCGAGCAGGTCGCCCTTCGCCGTGCCGTAGATCACGCTGCGCAGGCCCGTGCGCACGACTTCGACCGGCACGGCCTGGTCCTTGTCGGTGACGAGCGTGACTTCGGACTGCATGGGGAACACGCGCGTGATCTGGCCGATCACGCCGTCCTCGCTCAATACCGGCGAACCGTTCTGGATACCCTGCTGCGCGCCGCCGCCGATCACGACCTTCTGCGTGAACGGGTCGCGCGTGTCGTACTGGATGTCCGCTGGCGTGGTTTGCGCGCCGATGCGCTGCGAGAGCTGCAGAAGCGCGCGCAGGTGCGCGTTTTCGGCTGCGAGCGAAGCGGCCTCGTTGGCCTGCTGCGAGAGCTGGAGGTTGCGCGCGTGCAGCTGGGTGTTTTCGGTGCGCAGCGTGGAACTCGTCACGGCCAGATCGGCGGCGCCCATAAAGAAGTCACGCGGCACGAGGGCCGCGCGTTGCAGCGGGTAGAGGCCTGCGCCGAGCACGCCGCGCACGATTTCGAGCGTCTTGAAACGCGCGTCGGAGACGAGGAGCGCGAGCGACAGCACGACGAAGAAAATCAGCCGTGCGAGTGCCGATGGGCCCTGTCTAAAGAGGGGCGGCGGACTGTATTCCATGGTCGGCGCCGGGGGCGTGTGCGGTTCGGTGAAACAGAGGGTGTAACGGAGGGCACAACGAAGTGTGAAACTTCGGCGCCCCGAAGGACGCCCCGTTGCGGGCGCCGTGGCGGCGCGCGTGCCGCCACGCCATCAGTGGCGCGGCGAGGCCGAAACCGCGCCGCGGGCGAGCGCAGCGGTGCGCGGCGCGCTTACTCGTACGAGAAGATGCTGCCAAGCTTGTCCATGCGCTCGAGCGCCATGCCCGAGCCGCGCACCACGCAGGTGAGCGGGTCTTCGGCCACGAGCACCGGCAGACCGGTTTCTTCGGCGAGCAGTCGGTCCAGGTCGCGCAGCAGCGCGCCGCCGCCCGTGAGCATCATGCCGCGCTCGGCGATGTCGGCGCCCAGTTCCGGCGGCGTTTGTTCGAGTGCGATCTTCACCGACGAGACGATCTGGTTAAGCGGGTCGGTGAGCGCTTCGAGAATTTCGTTGCTCGAAATGGTGAAGCTGCGCGGAATGCCTTCCGACAGGTTGCGGCCCTTCACTTCCATTTCCTTGACTTCGGAACCCGGGAAGGCCGAGCCGATTTCCTTCTTGATGGCTTCGGCAGTTTGTTCGCCGATGAGCATGCCGTAGTTGCGGCGGATGTAGTTGACGATCGCTTCGTCGAACTTGTCGCCGCCCACGCGCACCGAGCCCTTGTAGACGATGCCGCCGAGCGAGATCACGCCCACTTCGGTCGTGCCGCCGCCGATGTCGACGACCATCGAGCCCGTGGCTTCCGAAACCGGCAGGCCCGCGCCGATCGCGGCGGCCATCGGTTCTTCGATGAGGTAGACCTGCGAGGCGCCCGCGCCGTGCGCGGCTTCCTTGATCGCGCGGCGCTCGACCTGGGTCGAACCGCACGGCACGCAGATGATGATGCGCGGCGACGGCGAGAACATGCGCGACTCGTGCGCCGTCTTGATGAACTGCTTGATCATCTGCTCGGTGACGGTGAAGTCGGCGATCACGCCGTCCTTCATCGGGCGGATGGCTTCGATGTTGCCCGGGACCTTGCCGAGCATCTGCTTGGCTTCCTTGCCGACTGCCTGAATCGTCTTCTTGCCGTTGGGGCCGCCTTCCTGGCGAATGGAGACGACGGAGGGTTCGTCGAGGACGATGCCCTTGCCGCGCATGTAGATCAGGGTGTTGGCGGTGCCGAGGTCGATCGCCAGGTCGTTGGAGAAGTAGCTACGCAGAAAACCGAACATTCAAAAATCCTGTCTCGCTTGTGGCCGTCCTTCCAGCTTCGTGGGCGAGGGCGGCAGCGGAAAAATTAACAGCCTCAGGGCGACATGCTCCGTCACGAGAGCACTCCGAAATCACGGCGGAGGGCGTCGCAAGGGGCGCCACGAGGGGCCTGAGACTGCGGGGATGGTTACCGGAGGCAGCCTGGCTGCGCCGCCCGTTTGATCTTGTCTGGCCGCATTGTGCTGCGGTCAGAACTGAAAGGCGGATGCAAGGCGGTCCGGGTTTGGGTCGAACGCGTAATGATACCTTATAATTTTGCCTGTTTTGCAGGATCCGGAAGGCAGTTTTTGACCTCATCGAAGCTTTCCTCCAGAGCCGGATCCGGCGCGATAAACCGCGGTTGCAGCACCGAATTTCCGCACTGCCGCAGCCCCTTTTTTCCGGTGACCGCATGGCCCTGACCCTGAACGATGTGAAGCGCATCGCGCATCTTGCGCGCCTCGAACTGGCCGACGCCGAAGCCGGCAATACGCTCGAACGCCTGAACGACTTCTTCGGCCTCGTCGAGCAGATGCAGGCCGTGGACACGACCGGCATTGCCCCGCTCGCCCACCCGATCGAGCAGATCGAGGACGTCGCGCTACGTCTGCGCGAGGACGCCGTGACCGAAATCGTGGACCGTGAAGCGCTGCAGCGTCCCGCGCCCGCGGTGCAGGACGGACTTTACCTTGTACCGCGCGTGATTGAGTAAAGGCGCAGGATTTTTTCGCCCTTTTCGAATCCTTTCGAGTCGTCGGAACCGTTCGAAAAGGCACGGACTCCCGAGTTTTCCGGGGTTTTCCGAGCAGTGGCCGACACGTTTGCCAACGTCGGTCGAGCCGCTTCCGGACGGCGCAACGATCTGATTTCGACCACGCCGTGACGTTCTTCCAGGAATCACGCAATGCATGACAAAAGCTTGACCGAACTGCGCGCCGCACTGGCTGCGAAGGAGTGCTCCGCAGTCGAACTGGCCCAGCACTTTTTGGGCCGGATTGATGCGCATCAAGACCTGAACGCTTTCGTCGACGTCAATCCCGAATTGACGCTCGCCCAGGCCAAGGCCGCCGACGCGCTCCTGCACTCGGGCCACGCGGGTCCGCTCGCGGGCATTCCGCTCGCGCACAAGGACGTGTTCGTCACGCGCGGCTGGCGCTCGACCGCCGGCTCGAAGATGCTCGCAAACTACGTGAGCCCGTTCGACGCGACCGTGGTCGAGCGGCTCGAGCGCGCGGGCATGGTCTGCCTCGGCAAGACCAACATGGACGAATTCGCGATGGGCTCGTCCAACGAGAACTCGCATTTCGGCGCCGTCAAGAACCCGTGGGACACGAAGGCCGTGCCGGGCGGCTCGTCGGGCGGTTCCGCCGCGGCCGTCGCCGCGCGCCTCGCGCCCGCCGCGACCGGCACCGACACCGGCGGCTCGATTCGCCAGCCGGCGTCGTTCACGGGCGTGACGGGCATCAAGCCCACCTACGGCCGCGTCTCGCGCTACGGCATGATCGCGTTCGCCTCGTCGCTCGACCAGGGCGGCCCGTTCGCGCACAGCGCCAGCGATTGCGCGCTGCTCCTGAACGCCATGGGCGGCTTCGACGAGCGCGACTCGACCAGCCTCACGCACGAGCACGAGGACTACACGCGCTTCGTCGGCCAGACGTGGAGCCAGGACGCCAGCGCCGACAAGCCGCTCGCGGGCCTGCGCATCGGCCTGCCGAAGGAATACTTCGGCGCGGGCCTCGCCGACGACGTGCGCGCCGCCATCGACGCCGCGCTGAAGACGTACGAGTCGCTCGGCGCCACGCTTGTGGAAGTCACGCTGCCGAAAACCGAGCTATCGATTCCCGTGTACTACGTGATCGCCCCGGCGGAAGCCTCGTCGAACCTCTCGCGCTTCGACGGCGTGCGCTTCGGCCACCGCGCGGCCGAATACCGCGATCTGCTCGACATGTACAAGAAGTCGCGCGCCGAGGGCTTCGGCCCTGAGGTGAAACGCCGCATTCTGGTGGGCACCTACGTGCTTTCGCATGGCTACTACGACGCGTACTACCTGCAAGCGCAGAAGATTCGCCGCATCATTGCGCAAGACTTCCAGGAAGCGTTCAGGCAGTGCGACGTGATCATGGGGCCGGTCGCCCCGAGCGTGGCATGGGACCTCGGCGCGAAGGGCGACGATCCGCTGCAGATGTACCTCGCGGACATCTACACGCTTTCCACGAGCCTCGCGGGCCTGCCCGGCATGAGCGTGCCGTGCGGCTTCGGCGCGGGTGCGAACGCGCAGCGACCCGTCGGTCTGCAGATCGTCGGCAACTATTTCAACGAGGCCCGCATGCTGCAGGTCGCCGACGCCTTCCAGCGCGCGACCGACTGGCATCGCAAGGCGCCGGCAGGGGTATGAACATGGCAACACAGTGGGAAGTTGTTATCGGTCTCGAAACGCACGCGCAATTGTCGACGGCGTCGAAGATCTTCTCCGGCGCATCGACGCAGTTCGGCGCCGCGCCCAACTCGCAGGCCTGCCCCGTCGATCTCGCGCTGCCGGGCGTACTGCCGGTGATGAACCGCGGCGCCGTTGAGCGCGCGATCCAGTTCGGCCTCGCGATCGGCTCGACGATCGCGCCGCGCAGCATCTTCGCGCGCAAGAACTACTTCTATCCGGACCTGCCGAAGGGCTATCAGATCAGCCAGTACGAGATTCCGGTCGTGCAGGGCGGGAGTATCACGATCCAGGTTCCGGCCAACGAAAAGGCTGGCAAGGAAGCGTACGAGAAGACCGTCAACCTCACGCGCGCGCACCTCGAAGAAGACGCGGGCAAGTCGCTGCACGAAGACTTCGCGGGCATGACGGGCATCGACCTGAACCGCGCCGGCACGCCGCTGCTCGAAATCGTCACGGAACCCGAAATGCGCAGCGCCGCCGAAGCGGTTGCGTACGCGAAGTCGCTGCACACGCTCGTCGTGTGGCTCGGCATTTGCGACGGCAACATGCAGGAAGGCTCGTTCCGCTGCGACGCGAACGTGTCCGTGCGTCCGGTCGGCCAGAAGGAATTCGGCACGCGCGCCGAGATCAAGAACCTGAACTCGTTCCGCTTCCTCGAAGAGGCGATCCAGTATGAAGTGCGCCGCCAGATCGAGCTGATCGAAGACGGCGGCACGGTGGTGCAGGAAACCCGCCTCTACGATCCGGACAAGCGCGAGACGCGTTCGATGCGCAGCAAGGAAGACGCGCACGATTACCGTTATTTCCCCGACCCCGACCTCATGCCGCTCGTGATCGATGCCGCGTGGGTCGAGCGCGTGAAGGGCGAGTTGCCCGAGCTGCCCGCGACGATGCAAACGCGCTTCATCGAGCAGTATGGCGTGACGCCGTATGACGCGAACGTGCTGACGTCGAGCAAGGCGATGGCGGCTTACTTCGAAGCGGTCGTGGCGAAGGCGGGCGCGGCGCAAGCCAAGGCCGCCGCCAACTGGCTAATGGGCGAAGTCTCGTCGCAGCTCAACCGCGAAGGCCTCGACATCGCCGCTTCGCCGGTATCGGCCGCGCAGTTCGCCGTGCTGCTCGCGCGCATCGCCGACGGCACGATCTCGAACAAGATCGCCAAGGAAGTGTTCCAGGCGATGTGGGACGAGAAGGCCGCGGACGTCGACGCTGCCGACCGCATCATCGAAGCGAAGGGCCTCAAGCAGATCTCGGACACCGGCGCGCTCGAAGCGATCATCGACGAGGTGCTCGCCGCTAACCAGAAGTCGGTGGAAGAATTCCGCGCCGGCAAGGAAAAGGCGTTCAACGCGCTGATCGGCCAGGCCATGAAGGCAACCAAGGGCAAGGCGAACCCGCAGCAGGTCAACGAGCTGCTGAAGAAGAAGCTGGGCTGAGTTTGACTTAAGCCGGCCTGATTCGGGCATGCTTGCGAGGCGGCGTCGTGCGTAGCAGTGCGGCGCCGCCTTGCCGCTTCAGGCCGGCAACGGCGCTGGCGCCGTCAAATTCACGAGAGAGAGGAGAACAACGCATGTCCCATATCCCGAGTCTCGACGATTACCGCGTGCCGTACTTCAGCGACAAGAAGCCGGAGACGTTCTCGTTGAGCGCGCTCGACCCCGCCGTGAAACCGTTTTCGAGCGGCAGCAAGGACGGCGACCGCAACCGGCTCGCTGAGATCGGCAACAAGCTCGACGTGCTGCAGGAGCGCCTGCATTCGCAGCGCCATCAGCGCGTGCTGCTCGTGCTGCAGGGCATGGACACGAGCGGCAAGGACGGCACGATCCGCGGCGTGTTTCACGAGGTCGATCCGCTCGGCCTGCGCATCGTGCCGTTTCGCGCGCCGACGCCCATCGAGGCCGCGCGCGACTTTCTCTGGCGCGTGCACCTGCAGGTGCCCGCGGCGGGCGAACTGGCGATCTTCAACCGCAGCCACTACGAAGACGTGCTCGTGCCGCGCGTGATCGGCCAGATCGACACGGCCGAGTGCGAGCGCCGCTACCGGCAGATTCGCCATTTCGAGGCGCTGCTCGCGCAGAGCGGTACGTCGATCATCAAGTGCATGTTGCACATCTCGAAGGACGAGCAGCGCAGCCGCATCCAGGCGCGCATCGACGACCCCACCAAGCACTGGAAATTTGACGTATCCGATCTCGAAGCGCGCAAGCATTGGGACGCCTATCAGGCCGCATACCACGACGCGCTCGCGGCCACCTCCACGGAATACGCGCCGTGGTACGTGATTCCCGCGAACTCGAAGTCGCATCGCAACCTCATGGTCGCCGAACTGCTGCTGCGCCTGATGGAAAGTCTGCAGCTCGAATTTCCGCCGCCCAAGGCCGAACTCAAGGGTCTCAAGATCGACTGAGACCGACCCAATTCCCTCGCGGGGCGCAGCGCAGGTCCGGTTCGGCGCGCCGTGCGAGGCAACGCACAATCAAGAGGAAAGAAGACATGTTGCGTGTGATCACCGCGAATCTGAACGGCATCCGCTCGGCGGCGAAGAAGGGCTTTTTCGAATGGTTCGGCGAACAGAAGGCCGACGTGCTCTGCGTGCAGGAAATCAAGTGCTCGCAGGACGACATGACGCCCGAATTCCTCGCCCCGCACGACTTCACAGGCTACTTCCAGCATGCGGTGAAGAAGGGCTATAGCGGCGCGGGCGTCTATTCGCGCCACGAGCCCGACGACGTCATCATCGGCTTTGGCAGCGAGGAGTTCGACCCGGAAGGGCGCTATGTGGAAACGCGCTTCGGCAAGCTCTCGGTGATTTCGGTGTACGTGCCTTCGGGCTCGAGCGGCGACGAGCGTCAGGCCGCGAAGTACCGCTTCATGGACGAATTCATGCCGCATCTCGCGGAACTCAAGCGTGAGCGCGAAGTGATCCTGTGCGGCGACGTGAACATCGTCCACAAGGAAATCGACATCAAGAACTGGAAGGGCAACCAGAAGAACTCCGGCTGCCTGCCCGAAGAGCGCGCATGGCTCACGAGCCTCTTCGACGACGTGGGCTACGTGGACGTGTTCCGCACGCTCGATCCGCGTCCCGAGCAATACACGTGGTGGAGCAATCGCGGCCAGGCGTATGCGAAGAACGTGGGGTGGCGTATCGACTATCAGATCGCGACGCCCGGCGTTGCGCACAAGGCGAAAAAGACGTCGATCTTCAAGGACATCAAGTTCAGCGACCACGCGCCGCTGACCATCGACTACGACTACAAGGTCAAGAGCTGACGCTCACCGCGCCGCGCTGTGAAACCGCTTTCAGGGCGCCGACACCACCTTGCGCTTCTGCACCGCCGGGATGCCCTGGTAGTCGGGCAACTCGTCGAGCGGCTTGCCGATGGCCTTTGCGTAGAGCGGCATCATGTCGGCGAGGCGCTTGGCGATATCGGCGCGCCGCGCGGGCGTGTACGGATGCACGTAGATGAAGCCCTGGTCGCGGTCGGCGCGCGTCGCCACCGCGAGCTTGTCCCACAGCGTGAGCGCCGCGCGCGGATCGAAGCCCGCGCGCGAGGCGATATCGCTGCCGATCACGTCGGCTTCGGTTTCGTCGGCGTGGGCGTAGTGCATCTCCACGAGCTGCGAGCCGATGCCGAGCGGAAACACGCCGAGATCCGCGAGCCCGAATAGCTGCGGCACGGAGCCCGATTCGATCTGCGCGGCCTGTTGTTCGCCAAGGCGCTCGCGCACGTGCTCGCGCACCGCATGTGCGATCTCGTGGCCGAGCAGCATGCCGAACTCGTTGTCGTTGAGCTTCACGCGGTCGAGCAGGCCGCCGTACACGACGATCTTGCCGCCCGGCAGCGCATACATGCGGATGTCGTTCGAGCGGATCACCGCCACTTCCCACTTCCAGTTCTTGACGCGATCGCTCCACTTCAACGAGTAAGGCGCGAGCCGGTCGACGAACGCCCGCACGCGCTGCACGTGCGGATCGCTTTCGGCATAGAGGCGGTTCGAATGGGCCGCGCCGCGCACGATCTCGTTGAACTCGGCGGTGGCCTGCGCTTCGAGCATCGGCGAAGGAATCAGGTTGCGATATACGGCGGCGTTGCCGAAGCGCACCACGCGGCCCGTGTTCGGCGCACCGGGGGCGACGTTGCCCGGCGAGGCGCTCGCGTTCGCGCCGCTGTTTGCTGCGCCGTTCGCGTTGTTCGCCGCGCCGTTCGCCTGATTGGTTGCGGCATTGCCTGCGCTCGCGGCGCTGCCTGCTGGCGGCGTGGCAGGGTTGCCCGGCACGGCCGCCGGGGCGCTCGTGGCGGCCGGGTTCTCGGCACCCCGCGCATTCCATGCAGAAAGGCCCGGCAATGCCGCGGCAAGCGCCAGCACGAGTGCGCGAGCGCGTGCGCCGCTGCGCTGCAGCGCACGCGGGCTTTGCGCGGCGGTCTCATGCGTGCTCACGACCGGATTCTCCACGGGGCAATACGAATGAGCAGGAGCATACCCGGTACCGCGAGCACCGTGCAGACGATGAAATAGTCGAACCAGCCGATCTTCGCGACCACGTAGCCGCTTGCGGCGGAGGCCAGCGTGCGCGGCACGGAGGCGAGGCTCGTGAAGAGTGCGAACTGCGTGGCGGTGTAACGCGGATCGGTCGTGCTTGCAATATAGGCAGTGAACGCGGCGAGCGTGAGCCCCGTTGCAAAGGTCTCGAAGCCGTACACGAGCGCGAGCGCAACGGCGCGCGGGTCGAGCGTGAACTGCACGGTGGCGCCGAAGAGACTCGCGGCCCACGAAACCGCGTGGCTCACGGCGAGCACGGCATCGTAGATGGCGGCGAGCGAGGGCGACCCTGCGCCGAGCTGCGCGAGCCACGCGAAACCCAGAGTAGAAATCATTTGCAGGAAACCGAAGATCCACAGCCCGCGCCCAATGCCGATCTTCACGAGCGCCACGCCGCCGATAATGCCGCCCGCGAGGCTCGCACCGAACGCCGTCATCTTGGCGATCACGCCGATCTCGGTGCGCGAATAGCCGATGTCGAGGAAGAACGATGTGGACAGGGTGGTCGCCATCGTGTCGCCGAGTTTGTAGAGGAAGATGAAGGCGAGCACAAACAGTGCCGCGGCGAGACCATCGCGGCGCACGAATTCGGCGAACGGCTGCACGATCGCTTCGCGCAGGTTCCTGGGCGGCGCGCCGTGCACTTCGGGCTCTTTCACCACGAGCGTCATGATCATGCCGGGAATCATGAACACCGCCGTCACGACGAACACGGTGCTCCACGGCAGGTGGTCGGAGAGGATCAGCGCGAGCGAGCCCGGCACGAGCGCCGCGATCTTGTAGGCATTCACGTGCACGGCGTTGCCGAGGCCCTGCTGCGTATCGGTCAGCAGTTCGCGCCGATAGGCGTCGATGGAGATGTCCTGGCTCGCGCCGAAGAACGCCACCAGCGCGGTGAGCGCGGCCACGGTCCAGATCGAGTCTTTCGGCGAAACGTAGCCGAGCGTGCCGATGGCGAGCGCCACGAGAATCTGCGTGACGAGCATCCAGCCGCGCCGCCGCCCCGGGCGCCAGCCGGGCAGGCGCGGCACGTAGCGGTCCATGAGCGGCGCCCAGACGAACTTCCAGGTGTAGGGGAACTGGATCAGCGCGAAGAGGCCGATCTCCTTGAGATTGACGCCCTCCGAGCGCAGCCACGCCTGCACCAGATAGACGAGCGTGAAGAGCGGCAGCCCGGAGGTAAAGCCGAGGAACACGCAGATCAGCATGTGCGTATTCAGATACGCACGCCAGCCGGGGTGGGATTCGTGAGCGGTAAGAGCGGGTGCCTCGTGGGGCGGATTCTGCATGTCGTCGTTAGCGGCGGCGGTGTTGGGTGCGGTTCCTCGCGAACCGGTCGGGCAGAAAAACACGCGACGCCGCGCACGGCGTCATTTTTTTCTCACGCGATAGACCGCAAGACTACCACGCCAGTTCACACCCCATCGAACGGTCTGACCCCCATGCAGCACGGCGCGGTCGAGAATTTCGATGCCCACCTCGGGCGCGAGCGCCTCGAAGTCCTTCACCGTGAGAACACGCACGTTCGGCGTGTTGTGCCACTGATAGGGCAGCGACTTCGAAACCGGCATGCGTCCGCGCAGCACCGAGAGCCGGTGCGGCCAGTAGCCGAAGTTCGGGAACGAGACGATGCACTCCTTGCCCACGCGCGCCGTCTCGCGCAGGATGGCGGCCGTCTGGTGAATGGTCTGCAGCGTTTGCGAGAGGACCGCGAAATCGAAGCTCGCGTCCTCGAACAGGCGCAGGCCGTCTTCCAGATTTTGCTGGATCACGTTGATGCCGTTCTTCACCGAAGCGAGCACGCCCGCGTCGTTGATCTCGATGCCGTAGCCCGTGCACTCCAGTTCCTCGGTGAGCAGCGAGAGCAGCGAGCCGTCGCCGCAGCCGAGGTCGAGCACTTTCGCGCGCGGTTCGATCCAGCGCGCGATGGTGCGAAAGTCGGGACGGGCGGAAAGACTGTCGAAAGCGCTCTGGTTCATGCGCCCACCTCAGCAGCAATACGTTCGTAGTAAGCGCGCACCACATTGTGATAGCGCGCGTCGTCGAGCAGGAAGGCATCGTGACCATGCGGCGCGTCGATTTCCGCGTAGCTCACCTGGCGCTTGTGATCGAGCAGCGCCTTCACGAGTTCGCGCGAGCGCGCGGGCGCGAAACGCCAGTCGGTCGCGAAGCTCGCCACGAGATATTTCGCCTTCGTGTGCGCGAGTGCGCGCGTGAGGTCGCCGTCATACGCCTTGGCAGGGTCGAAGTAGTCGAGCGCGCGCGTGATCAGCAGGTAGGTATTGGCGTCGAAGTAGTCGGCGAACTTGTCGCCCTGATAGCGCAGGTACGACTCCACTTCGAATTCCACGTCGAAGTTGAAGTTGTATGCGTTCTCGGCGCCTTCCGCACGTCGCAGCGCCCGGCCGAATTTTTCGGCCATGTCATCGTCGGACAGATAGGTGATATGGCCGATCATGCGCGCCACGCGCAGGCCGCGGCGCGGCTTCACGTGGTGGGCGTAGTAGTCGCCGCCATGGAAGTCGGGGTCCGAGAGGATGGCCGAGCGCGCGACCTCGTTGAACGCGATGTTCTGCGCCGAGAGCTTGGGCGTGGAGGCGACCACGATGCAGTGGCCGAGGCGATCCGGATAGCGCAGGCTCCATGCGAGCGCCTGCATGCCGCCGAGGCTGCCGCCCATCACCGCGGCGAACTTCTCGATGCCGAAGCGATCGGCCACGCGCGCCTGGGCGTCCACCCAGTCCTCGACGGTCACGACCGGAAACTTCGCGCCATAGGGCTGGCCGGTGGCCGGGTCGATGCTCATCGGGCCGGTCGAGCCGAAGCACGAGCCGAGATTGTTCACGCCGATCACGAAGAAGCGGTTGGTGTCGAGCGGCTTGCCCGGGCCGACCATGTTGTCCCACCAGCCCACATTTTTGGGATCGTCCGCGTAGACGCCCGCCACGTGGTGCGACGCATTGAGCGCGTGACAGACGAGCACCGCGTTGCTGCGCGCGGCGTTGAGCGTGCCGTAGGTTTCGACCACGAGGTCGTACCCGGCCAGTGCCGTGCCGTTCTGCAGTTGCAGAGGCTCGTCGAAATGCAGTGTTTGAGGAGCGACGATGCCGATCGATTCCATTCGTTCCGCCTTGGTTTTTCGGGCGGCTAAACGGTGTCGGCGGGCGCGGAGTGCGAAAGGATTGGCGCAGCTGACGACCTCTTTAGCCGCATTTATATCGAACTCCGGGGCCCAGGCCTTTGGAGTTCACGCGCCCGCAATCGAGTCAGCAAATCGGCGCGTGGGTATTGCAAAAGGAACGCAGAGTATATCGGAAAAAGTGCAAAGCGACGCGGCGCGCGGGCAAGGCGGGCCGGGCGGCGCGCTGCCGCCCGGCGCCTTGGCACGGCCGCTTCACGTGCCCGCGCACCGCGCGAGGCTGCGAAGCCTTATCACTTCCCGGGCGCAGAAGGATGCGCGTTGCGCCAGCGCCGCAGCTGCAAGGCCGCGATGATCATCAGGAGGCCGTACAGGACCGCATAGGCGGCGATCACCCAGATCAGCGAGAGCGCGCCCGCGCCGGGGAACATCGCGAAGAAGAAGCCCACCGTGGCCGAGAGCAGCCCCGAAATCCCGACCGCCCACGGATGCGCGATGGCGTGCCGGTACTGGATCGCGTAGACGATTTCGAAGATGCCTGTGAAGAACGCCCACACGCCGATGATCATCACGAGGACGATGGCGGTCTCGCCGGGCCAGAAGAACGCCACGAGGCCCGCGATCACGCCGATCAGACCGATGATGACGTAGGTCCAGCGCCGCCTGCCGCCGCCGCGCGCACCGTAGATGAGCGCGAACGCGCCGTCGACGATGGCGTAGGCGCCCCAGACGATGGCGAGCGTGAGCACGGTGAGACCGGGCAGCGAGAAGGCGAGCACGCCGAAGAGGATGGCGGCGATGCCGCGCGCGACGAGCCAGCCCCAATGGGCGGACAGGCCCATCAGGATGGGCGGCAGGCCGAGGGGAGGAACGGGACGGTTCATGCGACGGTTCTCCTGGTAGCGACGCGAGCCACCGCCGCGGAAAGACGCCGCGCGGTCGCGCTATTGAAGAATGATGCGGATCTGCTCGTCGGCGTGCTCGCTCGGTGAACGAGTGAAGCCGCTTTGCGCATAGCGATGCCAGCAACCGATCACATAGCGCACGACCAGATTCGCCCGGACCGTTGGATCGTATCCCCTGGCGGCAGGCTTCGCGTTGACATGGTCAGACCCCGAAAGCGCCTTGCGCTCGGCCTCCTGCGCGAGATCGACGCGCAGGCACTGGCGCAGCGACGCTTCGACGCGATCGAGCATCTGGTTCACGCGCTCGGCGAGGCGCTCGTGCTCGCCCACGAGGGCTTCGCAGGTCAGTACGCGGGTCATGCCGGCGTTGCGTGTCGAAAAATTGACGAGCATCAGGGCGATCGCACGCGCCTGCAGCACGCCGCTCGGCTCCTTTTCGACGATCTGGTTGATGAGTCCGAAGAGCGTCTGCTCGATGAAATCGATCAGGCCCTCGTACATCTGGGCCTTGCTCGCGAAATGGCGATACAGCGCGGCCTCGGAAACCCCCAGGCGCGCGGCCAGCGCCGCGGTGGTGATTTTTTCGCCGCGCGGCGCCTCGAGCATGCTGGCGAGCGTCTGGAGAATGTGGATACGGCGTTCGCCCGGTTTCGGGCGGGGAGCGCGGCGGGCCGCGCCCGGCGAATCTGCTGCTTCGACTGCTTCACGCGTTTGTGTCGGCTGCATGGATATCGTCCCTGGCGTTGGCCTCTGGGTGTGCGCTCCCCCGTTTTACTTCGAGCGTCCCGACTGCAGGCCTAGTTTCAGGGATTTTAGCGAACGAATGCGACGATCGACATAGTGAGGCCTGCCGGTGCCCGGCAGGTGCGGCGGCAAATGCCCGGTGATCCAGACGGTGCGGATGCCGAGGCGCCGGTAGCGCTTGAGGTGGCTGCGCGTGTCTTCGATCAGGATCGCATCGGCGAGTGCCACGCCCGCCCGGCGCAGCGTGCCGCGCAGCATCGCGCAGTCGGGCTTGGCGCGCCAGTGGCTGCGCGAGCGCATGCCTTCGATGGCGATCACGCGTTCGAACAGCCGCTCGATGCCGAGTGCCGCGAGCACCGCGTGCGCGTAGTCCTCGGGGCCGTTGGTGAGAACGATCTTGCGTCCGGGCAGGGCGGCGAGCGTGCGGGCGAGGCCGCGCTCGGCGTGCAGCATGCCCTGCAGGTCGTCGAAGGTGTGCACGACCTTGAGGAAGTCGTGCGGGTCGATCGGATGATGGCGCGTGAGGCCGAGCAGCGTCGCGCCGTAGCGGCGCGTGTAGCTCGTGCGCAGATGATTGGCTTCGTCGCGGCTCACGCCGAGCGCGTCGACGATGTACTGCGTCATGCCGGCGTTGATGGCCGGGAAGATCGCGCGCGACGCATTGTGCAGCGTGTTGTCGAGGTCGAAGAGCCAGACCGGGCCGCGCAAGGCGGGGGCGCCATAGCTCGGGCCGCCCGCTGTGCGGGCGACGCGGCGCGGCCGGCGCCGGGCACGCCTGGCATGAAGGCTGGAGTCGGTCATCGCGGACGTGAGACTCGGCGGCGGCACGGCGCCGCCGCAGGGAGGAAGGGGCTTAGTGCGAGCGGATCATCGTGCCGAACGGCTGTTCGGTCAGGATTTCCAGCAGCACGGAGTGTTCGATGCGGCCGTCGATGATGTGCACCGAGCGCACGCCGCTCTTGGCCGCGTCGAGCGCCGATGAGATCTTCGGCAGCATGCCGCCCGAGATCGTGCCGTCTTCGAAGAGGGCGTCGATTTCACGCGCCGAGAGGTCGGTGAGCAGATTGCCCGCCTTGTCCATCACGCCCGGGATGTTCGTCATCATCACGAGCTTTTCGGCGTTGAGCACCACCGCGAGCTTGCCCGCCACAAGGTCCGCGTTGATGTTGTATGAGAGGCCGTCTTCGCCGAAGCCGATCGGCGAGATCACCGGAATGAACGCGTCGTCCTGGAGCGCCTTCACGACCGCCGGGTTAATGGCCTCGACTTCGCCCACCTGGCCGATGTCGATGTACTGACCGGGGTTGTCGCGGTCCGGCATCATCAGCTTGCGCGCGTGGATCAGGCCGCCGTCCTTGCCGGTCAGGCCGACCGCGTG
Organism: Paraburkholderia sp. CNPSo 3281; assembly: GCF_024206515.1. Taxonomy (NCBI): domain Bacteria; kingdom Pseudomonadati; phylum Pseudomonadota; class Betaproteobacteria; order Burkholderiales; family Burkholderiaceae; genus Paraburkholderia; species Paraburkholderia sp. CNPSo 3281. The sequence goes on from NZ_JAMBPS010000042.1 coordinate 18,377, forward strand.
GCCGCCGAAGTGGTTGATGAGCGTGACGATGTCCTGCTGCACCTCGCCGCCGAGCACCCACTCGACGACTTCCATGGTTTCTTCGTCGGTCACGCGCATGCCCTGGATGAACGTGCCTTGCTTGCCGATCTTCTTGAGCGCCGTGTCGATCTGCGGGCCGCCGCCGTGCACGATGACCGGATTGATGCCCACGAGCTTGAGCAGGATGACGTCGCGCGCGAAGCCCTGCTTGAGCCGCTCTTCGGTCATCGCGTTGCCACCGTACTTGATGACGACGGTCTTGCCGTGATACTGGCGAATGTAAGGCAGCGCTTCGGCCAGAATTTCGGCTTTCAGGGTGGGGGCGATCTGCGAAAGGTCGATGGGCTCGGACATGGCGGCGGAGACTGGACGAAAAACAGACGAAACTCGCGGACGAAGATCCGCGGACGAAATACGCGGCGGCAAAACGGTCGAAACAGGCCGGATTGTACAGGACTGGCGCGGTGCAGCAGAGAAAAGGGCGGGGAAAACGACGCGCATCTCGCGCTCGGCGAGGCACATGCGCAACACGGGCGCGGGCGCGTCGGCAGCGCCGCAAAACGGGGCGAAATCGGCAGGAAATGGCAGACCTGAAAAGCGAGGCGCAGGACGCACGCGCGGGCTGTGGCATCATCTTCTTGTCGCCAACCCATGGCTTCGAGAGGAGTGCGCGCCATGACCGCCTCCGCCGTGCCCGCCACCGGCATGAAAAGCGCCCGCTGCCCGCGCTGCGGGAACAGCTTCGACTGCGGCAGGAACACCGAACCCTTCGATTGCTGGTGCAAGTCGCTGCCCGCGTTGCCCGCGAGCGAGCTGGACCCGCGCGGGCGCTGCCTCTGCCCCGAATGCCTCGCGACCGCGGCGGCTCCGGCGGCGGGCGCCGTGCCGAAGGGCAGGAGCGCTATGCCATGAAGTGCGCGCTGACTTACGCGCTGCGTTGCGCACCCTGCGCGAGCGCCGCGAGATCGGCGCCGACTTCGTCGATCACGGGCTCCCACTGTCTGAACGCCTTTTGACGGTACAGCCGGGTATTCGGATTCCACGGACTGTCGCGCCGATCCAGCAGCCAGACCCAATGCGGATTCACGTCCAGCAGCACCCACGCGCGCTTGCCGAGCGCGCCCGCAAGGTGTGCGCTCGACGTGCACACGGAAATCACCAGGTCGAGCGCGTCGACGAACGCGGCAGTGTCGTCGAAGGTCTTCCACTGAGCGCTGAAGTCGGCCACCTCGAACCCCGCCTCGCGCGCCGCGGCGATGTCTTGCCCTGCGCCGGGCCGCAGCGAATAGAACGTCACGCCCTCGATGCCGCCGAAATGCCGGGCGTACCGCTCGAGCCCGACGCGACGAAACGGGTTGCGTTTGTGCGTGAGGCTGCCCGTCCACGCGAGCCCGACCTTCAGACGCTTTTCACCCGCAAGGCGTTCGCGCCAGCGCGCCGCCGCCTCGGGATCGGCCTTGAGGTAAACCGTGGGTCCCGGGATCGTGGCTTCCTCGGTGCCGAAAATGGGCACGTAGCGGCAGAATTGCAGCAGATCGCCCATGCCCTGTTCGCCCCATACCAGCAATGTGCGGCCTGCGAGCGGCTCGCCTCGCCACTCGGGCTTCGGGAACACCGGGCGGCCCATGGCCAGCTCACTCGACCCCTGCCAGCGCATCTCGTGTCCGGGCCAGCCTTCTGCATCGTTGCCGCGCAGAAGCTGGGTCATCGACAGGTTCAAGCGTAGCGATGCGTCGTTGGGCGCATACTGGCAGGCGGCGCGCGCGGCGCGTTCGACCTCGTCCCACTGCTGCGTTTCCTTGCAGGCCATCGCGTGATTGTTCAGGGCGAGCGGGCTTTGCGGCGCGAGATCGAGCGCGCGGGAGCTGGCGCGGAGTGGACGCGCCGTGTCGGTATCGGTTGGGAATACGCGGGCAAGGTTGATCCAGGCGTTGACGTTGTCGGGCTCTTCGGCGACCGTTTCTTCGAGCAGCGGCAGAATCTCGCGGTCTCCAAAATTGATCTGCATCAAAGCTGTTGCAAGATTGTTGCGCAGATTTGGAAACGTACGCGCGATTCCCAGCGCGTGGCGGTAAGGTTCTACCGCTTCGGCGTGACGGTTTGCAAACTGCAGCGCGAGGCCCGCTGCGAACCACGCGGCGGCCCGCTCCGGTGCGAGCCGGGCGATCGCGGCGCTCAGGCGTACGGCTTCTTGCGCCAGGGCGCTGTCCTGTGCGCGAGCGGCGATGAGGACGAGCGAGTCGTTGTCCAGGCCGCGCAGCTCGGCGCGCGTGGCGGCCAGCAATTCGTGTGCGGACGCATCGGTCGCCTTCGGTTCCACTGGCGGTGGCAGCGTCGATGAAATCGAGAAAGAGATTGCGCACAGTGTGAAGTACGTCAGGGGGCGAGGCTTGCATTGTTCCGTCTTGCTTGTCAGAAAGCGCCGAAGCGAATGTGGTCGGCGGATGACATAGATTGAAGCAAACCCTTTCAAGATGATGAATCAGATAAGTCTTAACCGGTAAACTGACAGCATGCATCGCATAACCGTCAGTGCTCGTGTCAATCTCAGCCATCTGTTCTGGCTGCGCAGTCTCGCCATCATCGGCCAGCTCTGTACGATCGCATTCGTGCAGCTCTTCATCGGCGTGCAGTTGCCGCTGCCCGCCATGCTGTTCGTGATCGCCATGGAAGTGGCGTTCAACGGCGTGACCTGGCTGCGCGTCACGCAGGATCGTCCCGAGTCGAATCTCGAACTGTTCGGCCAGCTCTGGGTCGATCTCGGCGCGCTTTCCGCGCTGCTCTTTCTTTCCGGCGGCACGACCAATCCGTTCGTCTCGCTGTACCTGCCCTCGCTCGCCATCGCGGCCGCCGTGCTGCCGTGGTATCTCACTGCCTGGCTCGCGGCCTTCGCAGTGGCCTGCTATGTGCTGCTCGGCTTCGACAACGTGCCGCTCAATCTCGACAATCCCGCCAACCTGTTCGACTACTATCGCGCGGGCATGTGGGTGAACTTCATGGTGAGCGTGTGCCTGATCGTGTGGTTCGTCGCGCGTATGTCGCGTGCGCTGCGCCAGCGCGACACGGCGCTCGGCGACGCGCAGCAGCGCCTGCTGCGCGACGAGCGCGCCGTGGCGCTGGGCGTGCAGGCCGCCACCGTGGCGCACGAGATCGGCACGCCGCTCTCGACCATCGCCATGCTCACCGAGGAGCTGCGCGACGTCGCGCGAACGGACGAGGGCCTCGAACCGTATGCCGCCGACCTCGAACTGCTCGACAAGCAGATCTCGCTTTGCACCTCGGCGCTCGCACGGCTGAGGAGCCGCGCGTCGTCCACGGGCGCGCGCCAGGTCGTGAGCGAATGGCTCGGGCCGTTCGTCGAGCAATGGCGCCTGCGCCATCCGCACGTGAAGTTCGAACTCCTCGACAATGGGCCGGGCGACTTCGCCCTCGACGACACCGTCGCCGTCGGCCAGATCCTCACCATCCTGCTCGACAACGCCGCGCGCGCCAGCCGCGATTTCGTGACGCTGCGCGCCTATGCGGCCGCGCGAGCCGGTTACGTCGATTTCGAAGTTTGCGACGCGGGGCCCGGCATTCCGTCATCGCTGCGTGCCTCGCTGGGCGCCGCGCCCGTGGACAGCACCCAGGGCGGTCACGGCGTCGGGCTGTATCTCGCGTTTTCGTCGGCGGCGCGGCTTGGCGGCTCGATCGAGCTCAACGACGTCATGCCGCCCGGCAGCGCGTCGGGCGAAGTGAGCGGCGCGGACGACGAGACGCCGGCCGGCGTCGTAACCGGCAGCGGCATGCCCAAGCGCCGCCCGCGTGGCACCCGTGCGGTGCTGCGCCTGCCGGCGAAGCAGGTCAAGGTGGGTCAGGCGAGCCCCGCGGCGGCGGCGCGCGAGGGCGCAGCGCCCGCGGGTTCGGAGATTGGATCAGGCGAGGGGCCGACCCGGCCCGACGCCGCGTAACAACACGGAGAATCAGGCATGAGCGATATGAGTTTTCTGGTCATCGACGACGACGAAGTGTTCTCCGACATCCTCACGCGCGGCCTCACGCGGCGCGGCTTCGAGGTGAAGCAGGCACACAATGCGGAAGAGGCGATTCGCTGCGCCAACCAGCAGAAGTTCTCGCAGATCACCGTGGACCTGCATCTCGGCAACGACTCAGGCCTGTCGCTCATCGCGCCGTTGCGCGAGCTGCAGCCGGACGCACGCATGCTCGTGCTCACGGGCTATGCGAGCATCGCCACGGCGGTGCAGGCTGTGAAGGACGGCGCGGACAACTATCTGGCCAAGCCCGCCAACGTCGAGATGATTCTCTCGGCACTCCAAAGCGATGCGAGCGCCATGCAGGCCGAAGAGGCCATCGAGCACCCGGCGCCGCTCTCGGTCGCGCGCCTCGAATGGGAGCACATCCAGCGCGTGCTGGCCGAGCACAACGGCAACATCTCGGCCACGGCGCGCGCGCTCAACATGCACCGGCGCACGCTGCAGCGCAAGCTCGCGAAGCGCCCGGTGCGCCAGTAAGCACAGCCCGGCGCGGCAAAAAAAAAGGGACCCCGCGGGGGGTCCCTTTTTCATGCGCCATGCGTAACGTTTAGAGCACGTAACGCGACAGGTCTTCGTCCTGCGCCACTTCGCCGAGCGCCTTGTCGACATAGGCGGCGTCGATGCTCACGCTCTGGCCCGCGTGATTGCCGGCCGCGAACGACACATCTTCCAGCAGCTTTTCGATCACCGTGTAGAGACGGCGCGCGCCGATGTTCTCGGTCTTCTCGTTCACGGAGAAGGCGATTTCCGCGAGGCGGCGAATGCCGTCTTCGGCGAAATCGAGTTGCACGTCCTCGGTTGCGAGCAGCGCCTGATACTGCTTCACGAGGCTCGCGTCGGTCGCGACCAGAATCGCTTCGAAGTCCTTCACGGAGAGCGAGTCGAGTTCCACGCGAATCGGGAAACGGCCCTGCAGTTCGGGAATCAGATCGCTCGGCCTCGAAAGATGGAACGCGCCGCTCGCGATGAACAGGACGTGATCGGTCTTCACCATCCCGTATTTCGTGTTGATGGTCGTGCCTTCCACGAGCGGCAGCAGATCGCGCTGCACGCCCTGACGCGAAACTTCACCGCCGCTGCCTTCGTTGTTGCGCGAGGCGATCTTGTCGATTTCGTCGAGGAACACGATGCCGTTCTGCTCGACGTTCTGCACGGCCTTTTGCTTGACCTCTTCGTCATTGAGCATCTTGCCGGCTTCCTCGTCGGTCAGCAGCTTGAGCGCTTCCTTGACCTTCACCTTGCGGCGCGTTTTCTTGCCGCCGCCCAGATTGGCGAACATCGAGCGGATCTGCTCGGTCATGTCTTCCATGCCCGGGGGGCCCATGATGTCCATGCCCACTTGCGGCTGCTCGACGTCCAGCTCGATTTCCTTGTCGTCGAGCTGGCCTTCGCGCAGGCGCTTGCGGAAGGTCTGACGCGTGGCGTTGTCGCCGCCTTCGGCGTGGCTCGCCGCATCAGACGAACCGAAGCCTACCGGGCGCGCGCTCGGCAGCAGGATGTCGAGGATGCGGTCTTCGGCCTGATCCGTGGCCTTGCTGCGCACCTTGCGCATTTCCGTTTCGCGCGTCTGCTTCACCGAGATTTCGATGAGGTCGCGCACGATGCTGTCCACGTCGCGGCCCACGTAGCCCACTTCGGTGAACTTGGTCGCTTCGATCTTGATGAACGGCGCGTCCGCGAGCTTCGCGAGACGGCGCGCGATTTCGGTCTTGCCGACGCCGGTCGGCCCGATCATGAGGATGTTCTTCGGCGTGATTTCCTGGCGCAGCGGATCGGCGACCTGCTGGCGGCGCCAGCGGTTGCGCAGCGCGACGGCCACGGCCTTCTTCGCGTTCGCCTGGCCGATGATGTGCTTGTCGAGTTCCGAGACGATCTCGGCGGGGGTCATGGTGCTCATCCTGATTCCTTCTCGTCTGTGCGGTCGGTTGGCGAGTTATTCGATGGTTTCGATCACGCGATTGTGGTTCGTGTAGATACACATGTCGCCCGCGATCTCGAGCGATTTTTCGACGATCTCGCGCGGCGAGAGTTCGGTGTTCTTCAGGAGCGCGCGGGCCGCGGCCTGCGCATACGCGCCGCCCGAACCGATCGCACAGATGCCTTCTTCGGGATCGAGCACGTCGCCGTTGCCGGTGATCACGAGCGTGGTGGTCGGGTCGGCGGCGATCAGCATGGCTTCGAGGCGGCGCAGCATGCGGTCGGTGCGCCAGTCCTTGGCGAGTTCGACGGCGGCGCGCGTGAGGTTGCCCTGATGCTTTTCGAGCTTGGCTTCGAAGCGGTCGAGCAGCGAGAACGCGTCGGCGGTGCCGCCGGCGAAGCCGACCATGACCTTGCCGCCGTAAATGCGCCGGACCTTCTTCGCGCCACCCTTCATGACGATGTTGCCGAGGGTGACCTGGCCGTCGCCGCCGAGCGCGACCTTGTCGCCGCGCCGCACGGATACGATCGTCGTGCCGTGAAATTGCTCCATGTGCGTTCCTTTTTACAGTTGATGCCGGGTTGGATGCGAAGGTGGTGTGCCTGCCGCTTTTGGGTGGGCGCCGCGGTGCCCGCGCGTCGTGGGCGCTGCGGGCGCCGCCGCCCTGAATCCGGGTGCGCTGCGCGCGCCTCTCGGGCGCCGCGAGCGCATATCACCTGGAGTTTAGGGCGGCGATGGGCATATCAAGGCCCGCGGGCACAGAAAACGGCACGGCGGCCGGGCGTGCAACGGCGCGCGCAAAAGAAAAAAGCGCACGGGACTCCGTGCGCTTCGACAGGGAAGGCAAGTCGCTAGCCGCGCAAGCAGGGCTGCGCGGCCAGAAAAAAGCTCAATCGCCGAACAGCTTCTGGCGCAGTTCGCGTCGCTCTTGCGCTTCGAGCGAGAGCGTGGCGGTCGGACGCGCGAGCAGACGCGGGATGCCGATCGGCTCGCCCGTTTCTTCGCACCAGCCGTAGTCGCCGGAATCGATGCGAGCGAGCGATTGCTGCACCTTCTTGAGCAGCTTGCGTTCGCGGTCGCGTGTACGCAGCTCGAGCGCATGCTCTTCTTCGATGGTCGCGCGGTCGGCCGGATCGGGAACGATCACGGTTTCGCGCAGATTCTCGGTGGTCTGGCCCGCATTGCGGAGGATTTCCGCCTGCAGCTGTTCGAGCCGGTTCTTGAAGAAGGCGAGCTGATCCTCGTTCATGTAATCCTTGTCGCTCATCTTCAGGATTTCGGCTTCGGTCAAGAGTCGTTTCGTCGTCATCTGGCTTGCTTCTTCAATGAGTGAGGCAAAACTGGCACATCTTGCCTGCACTTTTGTGTTGCCCGCAGTGGCCGCAGTGGCCTTTACCAACCTTTACCACTTTGCCAGGCGCAGTTACCGCGCCGTTATATGCGCGCTGGCGGGCACGGACGATGAACTGTCGTGACGCCCGAAGCGCCGCTGCGGGGCCGAACTCCTCTGGAAACCGGTCATCAGATGCTCCTGAGGCATATATCGTACCGACTGCGCGCTGCGACGCGATGCGCTGCCGGCGGGGCGTCCCTCGGCTGAATTCCGGGGCACCTCTCTTCCAGTGGGGCCGTATTGTAACCGAACCGCAAACTCGCGCCGCAAGCGGGAAATCCCTGCGGTGGCCCGCCTGTCACCAGGCCGTTTGTGTACCGGTCGATATCCAGAAAATATAACGCGCCAATCGTGAAAAAGCGATGGTCGGGTACGTTATTTGACGCACGAAACCGGCAGAATTCTTTGCGCGGGCCGCAAACTCAGTCCCGGGCCGCGTCGCAGTGCACAAACTCCAGACGAAAACGCCCGGCAGCGGGCCGGGCGTATCGGGAAAAGCGGGGAAGCCTGTCAGGCGAGGCAGGCGTCGAGCCCGTCGGTGATGAGGTCCTGCGGCAGTTCGATGCCGATGAACACCATCTTGCTGCCCTTCTTCTCGATCGGCAGCCACTTGGCGGCCAGGTCGCTGCCCATCATCTGATGCACGCCCTGGAACACCACCTTGCGGTCCACGCCCTTCATGTAGAGCACGCCCTTGTAGCGCAAGAGGCGCTCGCCGTAGATCTGCAGGATGCCGCCGAGGAAGTCTTCCAGGCGGTTCGGATCGAACGGACGGTCGCTGCGGTAGACGAACGACTTGATCTTGTCGTCGTGGTGCGCGTGATGGTGGTGGGCGTGATCGTGGCCTTCGTGGTTGCACTGGCCGTGATCGTGGTCGCAATCGGCGTGGTCATGATCATGCGCGTGATCATGGTCATGATCGTGATGCGCGTGAGCGTGATCGTCTTCGGCGAGGAAGTCGGGGTCGATTTCGAGCTTGGCGTTCAGGTTGAAGCCGCGCAGGTCGAACACTTCCTTGATGTCGGCCTCGCCGAAATTCACCTGGCGGATCTGCGCCTTCGGGTTCATGTGCAACACGCGATGACGCAGGTCGGCGAGTTCGTTTTCGTCGACGAGGTCGGCCTTCGTGATGAAGAGGCGGTCGGCGAAACCCACCTGGCGCTGCACCACTTCGTGCTCGTCGAGCTGATGGTTGCCGTGCTTGGCGTCCACGAGCGTGATGATCGCGTCGAGCAGGAATTCGTCGGCGATCTCGTTATCCATGAAGAACGTCTGCGCGACCGGGCCCGGATTGGCGAGGCCGGTGGTTTCGATCACCACACGGTCGAAGTCCAGCTTGCCGTCGCGCTTTTGCTGCGCGAGGTCGCCGAGCACGCGCGCGAGGTCGCCGCGAATCGTGCAGCAGATGCAGCCGTTGCTCATCTGGATGATCTGCTCGGTGCTGTCCTGCACGAGGATTTCGTTGTCGATGTTCTCTTCGCCGAACTCGTTCTCGATCACGGCGATCTTCATGCCGTGCTTCTCGTTCAGGATGCGCTTGAGCAGCGTGGTTTTGCCGCTGCCGAGAAAGCCGGTCAGGATGGTGACGGGAATCATGCTGGTTGCCATGCTGTCTGCCTGGTAGGTGTTCGAGGGGTACGTTCAGGCGCGCCGCTTCGTGCTGTCGCTGCCTTCGAGTGTTACAACATAACTTCCTATTGAAACATATCTGCGCTGCGCCCGCATGCGGCGGCCGGGCGCGAAACCCAATCGGGGCGCGAACGCCCGGTTCGAAAGGTGCTCCAGCGCGCCGCCGAAAAAGCTCAGGTAAGGCCGTCTCAGGCGATTTGCAACAGCAGGCCCTTCAGATATTCGCCTTCCGGGAACGCCGTGAGCAGCGGGTGATCCACACCCGCGCCAAGGCGCTTGAGGATACGCGCGTCCACCCTGGCGTCGGCGGCGGCGCCGGCCACGATCTTCTGGAACAGCGCCGAATCGATCGCACCCGAGCACGAGTACGTGAACAGCAGACCGCCCGGGCGCAGCAGCTTGAAACCCGTGAGATTGATGTCCTTGTAGGCGCGCGCGGCGCGGTCCACGTGTTCGCGCGAGGCCGCGAACTTGGGCGGATCGAGCACCACGAGATCGAAGCGCTCGCCCTCGTCGTAGAGGCGGCGCAGCGTCTTGAAGGCGTCGGCGTCGAGCCAGGCGGCGAGCGCTGCGTCGAAGCCGTTCGCCTCGACGTTCTTCTGCGCCGTGGCGAGCGCTTCGCCCGAGGAGTCGATCGACACCACGCGTTTCGCGCCGCCCTTCATGGCCGCGAGCGAGAAGCCGCCGGTGTAGCAGAAGCAGTTGAGCACCTCGCGCTCGCGCGCGTACGTCTGCACGAGCGCGCGGTTGTCGCGCTGATCCACGTAGAAGCCGGTCTTGTGGCCGTTGCGCACGTCCACGTGATAGCGCACGCCGTTCTCGCTCGTGATGATCGTTGCGGGCGGTTCGTCGCCGGCGAGCAGGCCGGTGATCTGTTCGAGCCCTTCCTTCTCGCGGATCGACACGTCCGAGCGCTCGTAGACGTTCGGGCAGCCCGTGGCCGACGTGAGCGCGGCGACGATCGCCTCCTTCCACACCTCGACGCCCGCCGCCATGAACTGGCACACGAGCTGGCCGCGGCCGTCGCCGCCATCCTCGAGGTAGTAGTCGACGATCAGGCCAGGCAGGCCGTCGGCCTCGCCGAAGATCAGGCGCACCGCGCCCGTGCCGCTCACCATCGCGCGGCGGTCGGCCACGGCGCGCTGCACGCGCCGCTTGAAGAACGCGTGGTCGATCGGCTCGTTTTCGTCGAAGCTCCACACACGCGCGCGGATCTGCGAATGCGGGCTGTAGGCGGCGCGCCCGAGAAAGCGGCCATCGGCCGCGCGAACGATGACGGTGGCGCCTGGCGCGGGCTTGCCTTCCACGCGGTCGATCGCGTTCGCGTAGACCCACGGATGGCGGCGCAGCAGGGATTTTTCTTTGGACGGCTTGAGGGTGACGATATTCATGATGGGTTCGATGCAGGGTAACGGCACTGGTGTCGCGCAGCGTTGCGCGAGCGCCGTGGCGTATCAATCGCGCTTCTTGGCGCGCGGATGCGCGGTGTCGTAGACCTTCGCGAGGTGCTGAAAATCGAGCGACGTATAGACCTGGGTGGCCGAGATGCTCGCGTGGCCGAGCAGTTCCTGCACGGCGCGCAGGTCCCCGCTCGACTGCAGCAGATGGGTGGCGAACGAGTGCCGCAGCACGTGCGGGTGCACGTTCGCCGGGATGCCCGCCGCGATGGCGGCGCGCTTCACGCGCTCGCGCACCACGCCCGGCGCCATGCGGTTGCCGCGCACGGAGAGAAAGAGCGGGGCGTCGTCGTGCTTCACGAAGGCGCTGCGGGCGGCGAGCCAGGCGTCGAGCGCGTCGAGCGCCTTGCGCCCGACCGGCACCATGCGGTGACGGTTGCCCTTGCCCAGTACCTCGACTTCGGCGGCGTCGCGCTTGAGCCAACCCGCCGATTCGTAGCCATCGCGCTTCACGTAACGCACGTCGAGTCCCACGAGCTCGGCGAGACGCAGCCCCGACGAGTAGAACAGCTCGAGCATCGCGCGGTCGCGCAACGCCTCGGGGCCGCCTTCTTGCGCGCCGGCGATGGCGGGCGCTTCCATGAGATGCGCGGCGTCGTCGACGGAAAGCGCCTTCGGCAGTGTTTTGGCGCGCTTGGGCGCACGCACGGCGGCCACGGGATTCGCGTCCATTTCGATGCGCCCCGCGAGCCAGCGATAGAAGGCGCGCCACGCCGATAGCCGGTGCGCGATCGAGCGCGCCGAGAGACCGCCCGCATGCGCGCGCGCCACCGCGCCGCGCACTTGCGCGGGGGTGAGCGTTTCGAGCGGCTTGCCGTTGGCGAGCGTCTTCAGCTCGTCGAGTTCATGCGTGTAGCCGCGCAGCGTGTGCTCCGAGAGCCGCCGCTCGTGTTCGAGCGTCGCGAGGTAGTCGGCGATCGGATCGGTTGGGTTCACGTCGTGCGGCCTGGACGGGTGTCAGTGCGGCAGCAGGCGCGAGAGCGCTGCGCTCGCGAGTGCGCCGATCTGCGTGAGAAAGTCGGTGGCCATGCCTTCGTGGAAGCGGCGCGGGTCGGGCGAGCCCATCACCAGCAGGCCAAAGGCTTCGGCCACTGGCGCGTCGTTCGAGGCCACGGCGGGGGCGCGCAGCGCGATGATCGCGACCGATTCGGCGGCGCCGTCGCTCGAGTCGAGCCATTGCGCGGCCTCGAAGCCGGTGTTCGCGCCGCAATACGGCGTGTCGAGACTGTTCGCGAAGATGCGCACTTCCTCGCCGGTATGGCGCGCGAAGTCGGCCTGGCTGTAGGCCTCGGCCACGTCCCACACGCGCAGCGCGGCCTGCGGCATGTCGAACACGTCGCGCAGGTTCTGCGTGATCGAGCGCGGCAGCGCGTACGGATCGCGCTCGGCGATCATGCGCGTGGTCCAGCGGTTGAATTTCGCGGCGATCGAATCGTTCTCGTGACCGTAGCGAAGCAGCTCCGAAAGACGCCGCTCGAGATGCTTGTTCTTCTCGCGCAGCATTTCCATCTGGCGTTCCTGCAGCGAGACGGCAGCCTTGCCGTGCGGATTGCCTAGCTTGATCGTCGCGAGCAGTTCGGCGTGCTCAACGAAAAAATCGGGGTGGGCGAGCAGATAGTCGGCAACTTCGCGATCGTTCATGTTGTGGACGCGTTGTAGTTGTGAGGCGCGCACGGCGGCGCGCAGGCTGTCATGCGGTTGATTGTTTTTGCGTATTCGTGCGGCGCGACGTTCTCTCGTTGCGCACGCCGCACGACGCCGATGGTGCGCGCTAGTCGGCCAGCTCGATCTCGCCTTCGAACACCGTGGCGGCCGGGCCCGCCATGGTGAGCGCGGCGGATTCGTTGCGCGCGCCGTCCCAGGCGATGGTCAGCAGGCCGCCGTGGGTATGCACCTTCACGGGCGTGTCGAGCAGCCCGCGGCGAATACCCGCCGCCACGGCCGCGCACGCGCCCGTGCCGCACGCGAGTGTTTCGCCCGCGCCGCGCTCGAATACGCGCAGCTTCACTTCGTGGCGCGAAACGATCTGCATGAAACCGGCATTCACCTTGTTCGGGAAACGCGCATGCGTTTCGATGACCGCGCCTTCAGCCTTCACCGGGTACGCCTCGACGTCGTCCACGACCTGCACCGCGTGCGGGTTGCCCATCGAGACGACTGACACCCAGCGCCGTGCGCCGTTCACGTCGAGCGGCCAGAGCGTGTCGTTGCCTTCGCGGCGGCCTTCGAGGCCGTTCGCGTTGAACGGCACGAGCGCCGGCTCGAACTCGGGGCGGTCCATGTCGACGACGACTTCACCGTTTTCCTGCACGACGAGCGTGATCGTGCCCTTCTGCACCTGCACGCGCACGCGGCTCGAATCGGTTAGCTTGCGGTCGCGCACGAATTTCACGAAGCAGCGCGCGCCGTTGCCGCAGTGCTCGACCTCGCCGCCGTCGCAATTGAAGATGCGATAGCGGAAGTCCACGCCTTCCACGGTCGGCTTCTCGACCAGCAGCAACTGGTCCGCGCCGATGCCGAAGTGGCGATCGGCGAGCGCGCGCACGCGCTCGGGCGTGAGCGCGAGGTCCTGGCTGTAGCCGTCGAGCACGACGAAGTCGTTGCCCGCGCCGTGCATCTTGGTGAATTTGAGTTTCATGCCGTTATTGTAAGCGAGGCCCGGGCGAAAACCCGGGCCTCGATCGTGTGTGCGACGCTCAGCTGTATACGCTCGGCTCGCCTGGCGGCCGCGTCTTGAAGCGCTTGTGGACCCAGTAGTACTGCTCGGGAATGCGCGGAATCTGTTCTTCGAGGAAGGCGTTCATGCGGCGTGCGTCGAGGTCGTCGTCGCCGGTTGGATAATTTTCCCAAGGTTTGAACACTTTGAGCCGATAACCCTTGTAATTGGGCAACACCTCGCCGATGAACGGTACGACCTGCGCATGACCCACCTTCGCCAGACGCCCCACCGCCGTGAGCGTGCACGCCGGCACGCCGAAGAAGGGCACGAACGTGGAATTGCGCATGCCGTAATCCATGTCGGCGCCGAGCATCACGGGCTTCTTGTCGCGCAGCCAGCGCAGCACGGCGCGCGCGCTGTCCGCGCGGCTCACCATTTCCGCGCCGAAACGGCTGCGTCCCGCCTTGGCCGCGGCCTCGAATTCTGGGTTCGAGAACGGCTGGTAGAGCGAGCCGCAGGGCCGGTGCAGCGAGTAGTTGAGGAACATGGAGCCCGCCTCGATACCCACGAAATGCAGGCCGAGGAAGAGCGTAGGCGGCAGGTTCGGATCGGTGAGATCGATCTCGCTGTCGAGCTCGACGATTTTTTCGAGCTTCTTAGCCGAGGCGAACCATTGCACGCTGCGCTCCATGTAGCTGCGAATGGCGTGACGGAAGTGCAGCCCCGCCACTTCCTCGCGCTTTTCGTCGCTCCACGCGGGGAAGCACAGGCGCAGATTCGTATGAACGACGCGCTTGCGCCGGCTCGGGATCTTGTAGAGCAGCCAGCCGAGGCCGTCGCCCAGACGCGCGACGAAGCCATAGGGCAGGATCGCGAACAGCTTGAGCAAGCCGATGGCGAAACGGGAGCCGAGTTTGCCTAGCATGCGGCAACTCCGCGGCAGGGCTTGCGAACTGTGAAGAAGGCGACGAACGGCACGCGAGGGTACTCTGCGACAATTTAAGGAAGTCGCTATAATAAGGGCTTCGCCGAGTTAATAGACAACTTGCGGGGCGAAGCCGGTGGGCTGTGAACTACGCGTGATCGATCGCGAATCATGGCAGCCGGGCAGCAATTCCGCTAAAGCGTCGCCGCTTCAAAGCTCCCGAAGCTGGCTACGTGAACTCAACCGTCACCAGCTACAAGGAGCTAGACAAGTGGCAAACGACTATTTCTTCACCTCCGAATCCGTCTCCGAAGGCCATCCGGACAAGGTCGCCGACCAGATCTCGGACGCGATCCTCGACGCCATCCTCACGCAGGACAAGTACTCGCGCGTTGCAGCGGAAACGCTCTGCAACACGGGTCTCGTCGTGCTCGCCGGTGAAATCACCACGACGGCCAACGTCGACTACATCCAGGTCGCGCGCGACACCATCAAGCGCATCGGCTACGACAACACCGACTACGGCATCGACTACCGCGGCTGCGCGGTGCTCGTCGCCTACGACAAGCAGTCGCCGGACATCGCCCAGGGAGTGGACCGCGCGCACGACAACAACCTCGACCAGGGCGCCGGCGACCAGGGCCTGATGTTTGGCTACGCGTGCGACGAAACGCCCGAGCTGATGCCGCTGCCGATCCACCTGTCGCACCGTCTGGTCGAGCGCCAGTCGAACCTGCGCCGCGACGGCCGTCTGCCCTGGCTGCGTCCGGACGCGAAGTCGCAGGTCACGATCCGCTACGTCGACGGCAGGCCGCACGCCATCGACACCGTCGTGCTCTCCACGCAGCATTCGCCGGACATCGATCTCGGCACGCTGCGCGAAGCCGTGATCGAAGAAGTCATCAAGCCGGTGCTGCCGGCCGAGCTGATCAAGGGCGACATCAAGTTCCTCGTGAACCCGACCGGTCGCTTCGTGATCGGCGGCCCGCAGGGCGATTGCGGTCTCACGGGCCGCAAGATCATCGTCGATACCTACGGCGGCGCAGCCCCGCACGGCGGCGGTGCGTTCTCGGGCAAGGATCCGTCGAAGGTGGACCGCTCGGCAGCCTATGCTGGCCGCTACGTTGCGAAGAACATCGTGGCCGCCGGGCTCGCGTCGCGCTGCCTGATCCAGGTGTCGTACGCAATCGGCGTCGCTGAGCCGACCTCGGTCATGGTCAACACGTTCGGCACCGGCAAGGTGTCGGACGCGACCATCACGAAGCTCGTGCGCGAACACTTCGACCTGCGTCCGAAGGGCATCATCCAGATGCTCGACCTGCTGCGTCCGATCTACGAAAAGACCGCCGCTTACGGCCACTTCGGCCGCGAAGAGCCGGAATTCTCGTGGGAAGCGACCGACAAGGCGCTGGCTCTCGCCGAAGCCGCCGGCACGGAGCCGGTCAGCGCAGCCGTCGCGTAAGCGTTCGCAAAAGCCGGCCTCGCGCCGGCTCGAGCTAAGAAAAACCCCGCAGGGCGCAAGCCCATGCGGGGTTTTTGTTTTCTGCGGATCGCGCGGCGTGGGTCGCGCGCGGGCTCAGCGCATCGCGAAGCCGAACCAGCCCGCGCTGCTCGCGGCCATCCGGCGCGGCTTGCGCGTGCTGCGCGCCACATGAACCGTGGAAGGCGCGGCGAGCGTGCGCAGCGGCGCATTCGGGCGATAGAGCAGCGTGCGCAGCGAGAAGTGACGCGTGCCCGAGCGCATGCGCAGCACGGCGAAGAACGAGTGGAACCAGCTGCGCATATTGTCGACGGGCTTCACTTCGCGCACTTGTTGCGTGAGCGCGCGGGTGCGGGCGGCGTGGTGTCGCAGTGCACGCACCAGGTGACGGCGGGCGGGGCGTGCCGCTTTCAGGGCTGTGTGGGCGGCGTGGGTCATGCGTTGAGTATCGAAGAGGGTATGCATGGCGGTTGAGCAATCGGGTTCGAGGTGCGCCTTGCGCGACGCTTTGCATCGAGCAGCAAACGTGCCTGTCTTTCAGGGCGTCACGATCTGGGTGGACGGGAGACAGGCCGCATGGCGCGGCGTAAGACGCGACGCGACGGATTCTTCTGTTGGAGCGCCTTGGGTGGCAAGGCGTTCACGGCGATCCGTGCGTGCGATGAGAATTCGGCAAAGTAAAACAACATCACGGCAGGCTACACGCGAATCATGACGGCAGAAAGTCGGTTAATACCCGGCCCTGCGCGTCTTTGATGCACTCGATCCCGCCCTTTGTCCTCATCGCGGTGCGTGCGCGCCATTCGCGTGCAGCTCGATTTGCGGCGCGCATGGAGCCACCTCGTGTGAGCGCGTGGTCCTTCCCGCCGTGCCGGCACGCTTTACAATCGATGAGTCGGCGCGCGCCGACGCCTCAGCCCTGGTCGCTTAACGAAGCGACGAACGCAGGCTGCGGCCCTTGCTCGCATCGAGATCGCATAACGGAAGTCCCATGTCAGTCCATTCAAAGAAAGAACAGGTGCAGGCGCTGCGCGAGCGCGGCTTCGTGGTGGTGCCGGGGCTCGTCTCGCCCGAGCGCTGCGAGGCGATCAAGCGGGTTGCGCAGGAGCAGTTGCAGGCGGCCGCCGCGCCGCTCGAATTCGAAGCCGATCTGCGCTACCCCGGCGCGCCCGAATCGAAGGACGCCCCTGGTGGCCATACGGTGCGGCGCCTGCTCGACGCGTACTCGCGCCACGCGCTGTATCGCGAATGGGCCACGTCGCCGGAAATTGCGGGGTGGATGGAGTTGTATTTCGGCGAGGAGCCGGTGCTGTCGTGCGCGCATCACAACTGCATGATGACGAAGCACCCGCACTTCGGCAGCCTGACGGGCTGGCACCGCGACGTGCGCTACTGGTCGTTCGAGCGCGACGACCTCGTGTCGGTCTGGCTCGCGCTCGGGCCCGAGAAGATGGAAAACGGCGGCCTGTGGTTCGTGCCGGGCTCGCACGACGCGCCGTTCACTTCGGACAAGTTCGACGCCGCGAAATTTTTCCGCGCCGACCTGCCCGAGAACAAGGTGTGGATCGACCGCGCCATCGCCCCGACGCTCGCCGCCGGCGATGTGGTCTTCTTCCACTGCAACACGCTGCATTCGGCGGGGCAAAACCAGAGCGATCAGGTGAAGTTTTCCCTCGTGTACACGTATCACGGCGCGAGCAACGTGCCGCTGCCGGGCACGCGCTCGGCGTCGAAACCCGAGGTGAAGTTCTGAGCCGATACAGCCGCGCTTTCGCCTAGCGCCGGCGCCCCGACATCGTGAGCCCGGTGATGCCCGCGAGCGTCGCAGCGATGCCGCCCACAATCAGGAGAATCGTGCGGTTGGTGGGCGCGCCGGTGAAGAGGCGCGACATGTCGTTCGCGAACGAATGGAGCGACTGGCCGCCGAAGTACAACAGGACGACGCCACAGGCGATGAGCGCGATCGAAATCGCTTTGGCCATGAACGACCTCTCGCAAAGGATGGACGCCGCAGTGTAGGCGAGTGGCCGCGGCGCGTCCAGGGTGCGGTTTTTCTGGCGGCCTGACGCGCGCTGCTCCGCACTGTCCATCGCCTTTCCCGCATAGTGGACATCTGCACGGCTTGGGCGGATTGGCTAACATAGCTGCCTCACGCGAGCGGCGCGCCCCACGGCGCGTTGCGCCCATCCCTTCGCTCACTACCCGTTTTTCGCCGAGGATTCAGACCATGGCTTACGAAGCAGCCTCAGAACGCTATTCGGACATGCAGTACCGCTTTTGCGGCAAGTCGGGGCTCAAGCTGCCCGCACTGTCGCTCGGTCTGTGGCACAACTTCGGCGACACCACGCCGATCTCGACCCAGCGCGATATCCTGCGCACCGCGTTCGATCTCGGCGTCACGCACTTCGACCTCGCGAATAACTACGGCCCGCCGTATGGCAGCGCCGAAACCAACTTCGGCCGCATTTTCAAGGACGATTTCCGTCCCTACCGCGACGAACTCCTGATCTCGTCGAAGGCCGGCTGGGACATGTGGCCGGGTCCGTACGGCCAGGGCGGCGGCTCGCGCAAGTACGTGCTCGCGAGCCTCGACCAGAGCCTGCAGCGCATGGGCCTCGACTACGTCGACATCTTCTATTCGCACCGCTTCGACGTGGAAACGCCGCTCGAAGAAACCGCGGGCGCGCTGGCCACGGCCGTGCAGCAGGGCAAGGCGCTCTATGTCGGCATCTCGTCGTATTCGCCCGCGAAGACGCGCGAAATGGCGAAGCTGCTCGCCGAATACAAGGTGCCGCTGCTCATTCACCAGCCGTCGTACAACATGCTCAACCGCTGGGTCGAGGAAGAACTGCTCGACACGCTGGAGGACCTGGGCACGGGCAGCATTGCGTTCACGCCGCTCGCGCAGGGCGTGCTCACGAACAAGTACCTCAACGGCGTGCCTGAAGACGCGCGCGTGAACCGCCCGGGCGGCGGCTCGCTCAAGAGTGAGCACCTGAGCGAGCAGAACATCGAACACGTGCGCAAGCTCAACGACCTCGCGCTGCGCCGCGGCCAGAGCCTCGCGCAGATGGCGATCGCCTGGACGCTGCGCGGTGAGCGCGTGACCTCGGCGCTGATCGGCGCGAGCCGCGCGGAGCAGGTGCGCGAGAACGTCGCGGCGCTGAAGAACCTGGCGTTCTCGAAGGAAGAACTTGCGGAGATCGACCGCTATGCGACCGAGGGCGGCGTGAACCTGTGGGAGAAGCCGTCGACCGATCAGCCGATCTGAGCGGCCCGCTTTTGCCCGCTTCCCGGCGCAAAGAACCGTCTCCTCGTGAGGCGGTTTTTTTATGCGCGAACGATCGGGCGCAGATCGGCCATGGCCGCACGGCGCGCCGTTCTTCGCCTTGTCATGTGGCCCTGCTAACGTCGCGGCAGCCTTTGCCGCGAGGAATCACCATGGAGTCCTTGAGCGCCGAATCTGACGCGCTTTCCCCGTCCGCCACGTGCGCCGAACCGGCTAGGCGGACCACGAACCCACCACAACCCGCAACGGCGGGCCGCATGAACGCCGGGCTGATCGCGTTCGCGTTCACGGCGCTCTGCTACGAACTCATCGGATTGCCGCTTTTGCTGGACGCGGCGGGCGGCCCGACGCTCGCCCTCGTGGCGACGCTCGCGCCCGTCGTGCTCGCCACGCCGATCCACTGGGGCCTCATTCACGAAGGCATACACGGACAACTGGCGCGCGACCGGCGCGTGAACGAGTGGCTCGCCCGCGCGCTCTCGATTGGTCTGGCGATGCCGTTCGACGCCGTGCGTTTCGGACACCTGATGCATCACCGCTTCACGCGCGAGCCGTTCGACCGGCCCGATGTGCACGACACGCACGACGCGAGCGGCCCGCGCTGGCGTCGTCGCGTGGCGTACTACGGGCGGCTGATGGGCGGCCTGTACCTCGCCGAACTGCTGCTGCCGCTTCTGGCGTTTGTGCCGGTGCGGCTCGCGCGCGCCGTCATTGCGCGCGGCGTGGGCACGCATGGCCGCGAAGGCGTGCAGGTGCAGCGGCTCTTCGCGAACCACGCCGCCGATCCCGTGAGGCGCCGCCGCGCGCGGCGCGACTGGCTTGCGTCGCTCGCCCTCTATGCGGCTTCGTTCGCCCTCTACGGCAAGGCCTGGCCCGTGCTACTCGCGGCGATGTACCTGCGCGGACTGTGGCTCTCGCTTGCCGACAACCTGCCGCACTACGGCGTCGCGCTCGAAGAACCGGGACGCGCGCGGGATTTTCGCGTGCCGCGCGCGCTGGGCGTGCTGCTGATGAATCATCATCTGCATCGCCAGCATCATCTGCATCCGACGCTGCCGTGGACGGCGCTGCCCGCGCTCGTGCACGCCGAAGAGGCCGCAGGCGCGGCGGCGCGAACGGATTATCTCGCCGCTGCGTTGCGTCAGTTCAGGGGATTGCAGCCGGGCATCGATCCCAGCTGAGAGGGATGGTGCGAGCGAGTGGCGCGCCTGCACGCAAGCCGCGGCGCTTTGCGCCGCGAGGATGCCGCATCGTCACTTCGCGCCGACGCATCACGAACGCCGTGCGTACGAAGCGTACGGCAAACGTCCGCTACATCAGCGCCGGCAGTGTCTCGACGAGCGCAACGGCCGCGAGTACGCCGATCAGCGCGCCGATCACGCGCAGCGTGTTGTGTCTGAATTCCGTCGCGCACGGCACGGCGCCAAGAAAGAGCGCGCCAGCGAGGGCCATCGGGATGATCATCACGAAATCGCCGATCGTGAAATAACCTTCCATGCTCGTCTCCTTATCGTATGGGCGACGAAGGCTCGCAGTGGTTGTCGTTCTCGTCGCCATGCCAGTCGCATGACGCTGCGGCCCCGGGCCTGAAATCGAGTATAGGTGAGGGCCGCGAGCACGGCGGCGCGCGTGTGCGCCGCCGTGCTCGCCGTGAATCTCATGCCGCGTCGCAAAAGCCCGCCAGAAGCGGCGTTCCGCTGCGGTGCGATGCGCACGGACCGCAATTCGCGAGTCGTCTGAATATTACGAACATCTTTCGATTGCAATCGCACGCGCCACACAAAGGGGCGAGTGTGCACGTTGCATGCCGCGCGGGCGGCTTAGCGGGCTCAGGCCGCTCCGGCCCGCTCGCGCGCGCGCAATGTGAGCGCCAGCGCGAGCCCCACGACCAGCAGCACGATCACGAGGCCGGCCACACCGCCCCAGCCCGCGACGGCCCAGAAGTGTCCGCCGATCGAACCCATCACGCTCGACCCGAGGTAATAGGCGAGCAGGTAAAGCGCAGCGGCCTGGCCCTTCGCTTCGCGCGCGAGCCGGCCGACCCAGCCGCTCGCCACCGCATGCCCCGCGAAGAAGCCGATGGTCAGGCAGGCGATGCCTGCCGCAATCGCCGAGAGCGGCGTGAACAGCGTGAGCACGACGCCCGTGAGCATCAGCGCGAGACCGGCGATCAGCACGCGGCCGCGCCCGAACGTGTCAGCCATGCGGCCCGACCACGGCGAGGCGACCACGCCGGTCAGGTAGACGAGGAAAATCGCGCCGATGGCCGCCTGGCTCATGTGATAAGGCGTCGCGATCAAGCGATAGCCGATGTAGTTATAGAGCGTGACGAAGCTGCCCATCAGCACGAAGCCCATGGCGAACAGCATGGGCAGACCCGGCCGCGCGAAATGGCGCAGCAGCGCCGCGCGATGATGCGCGAAACCGAGGCCGCTCTTCGGCACGAAGTGGCGTGACGGCGGCAGGAGCGAGCGGAACGCGAACATGGAGGCGAGCCCGAGGACGCCGATTACGGCCACGGCCACGCGCCAGCCGAACAGGTCGGTGACGATGCCCGTGATCACGCGCCCCGCCATGCCGCCGATCGCCGTGCCGCCCACGTAGAGACCCATCGAGAGGCCGAGGCCGTCCGGGTGCATTTCCTCGGCGAGCCAGGCCATGGCCACGGCGGGCACGCCGCCGAGCGCGATGCCCTGGAGTGTGCGCAGCACGAGCAGCTGGTGCCAGTGCGGCACGAAGGCGGTGGCGAGCGTGAGCAGCGACGAGGCGCACAGCGACGCGGTCATCATGCCGCGCCGGCTCCAGCCTTCGGAGACGAAGCCCGCGACGAAGATCGCGATGGCGAGCGCGGCCGTCGTGAATGAGAGTGAGAGGCTGCTCTGCGCCGGACTCACGCCGAAGGTTTCGGAGAACGCGGGCAGGAGCGGCTGCACGCAGTAGAGAAGCGAAAAGGTGGCGTAGCCGGCGAACAGCAGCGCGAGGCTTGCGCGCCAGAATTCGGGGGTGCCGCGTTCGATGTACGGAACGGCGGAGGGCGCGGAAGTGCGCTGGGCGCCCGGTGATGCAGTCACGACAGGATCTCCAGCAATATTGCGAAGGCGCAACGATACGCCTGTTGGGCAAATGGCGTTGTCGAGCGCCGCAGGCCGGGTGCCTGATGCGACTGCGTGACTGGTTAGCCCGGCGCGCGCGAGGCGGCCGGCTGCGTGCTGCGAGCCGCGCTTGGCGAAGCGCCTTGCGGCCCGCTGGCGGGCTGCGCTTTTTGCGCATCGTCCGGGTGGACCAGCGCCGCGTCGCCCGGCAAATCCGCCGCGCTCCAGCCGCCGCCCAGCGCCTTCACGAGCGCGACGCTCGCCGCCATGCGCCGGCGCGAGATCGCCACGGCCTGGCGTTCGTTGGTGAGCGCCGTGGTTTGCGCGACCACCACGTCGAGATACGTGATCGCTCCGCTCAAATAGCGATTGTTGATGGTGACGAGCGTGCGCTGCGCGGCATCCACCGCGCGGTCCTGGGCCGTCGCCTCCTGCTCGAGCACGCGCAACGCCGCGAGGTTGTCCTCGACCTCGCCGAAGGCGTCGAGCACCGTCTGGCGATACTGCGCGATGTTCTCGTCATACTGGGCGCGCGCTTCGTTGCGTACCGCCTCGCGTCCGCCGAAGTCGATCAGCGTGCCCGCGAGCGTCGGCCCGAGCGACCAGAAGCGCGCGGGGGCGACGAGCCACTGACTGAAGTTGGTCGCCTCCAACCCGCCCGTGACCGCGAGCATGAGGCTCGGGAAGAACGCCGCCGTCGCCACGCCCACCTGCGCGTTCGCGGCGGCGACGCGGCGCTCGGCAGCCGCGATGTCGGGGCGCCGTTCGAGCAGCGTCGAGGGCACGCCCGGCGGGCTCGCGATCGCGCGCACCGCGTAGGCCTCCTTCGGCGCGGCAGCGAGCGTGAACGTGGAAGGCGACTGTCCGATGAGGATGGCGATGGCATGCTCGAGCTGCGCGCGCTGCACGCCGAGATCGATCGCCTGCGCCTCGGTAGTCTGCAGCTGCGTTTGCGCCTGGCCCACATCGGCGTCGGTGGCGATGCCGCCCGCGTAGCGGTTCTGCGTGAGTTCGAGCGATTCGCGGTAGGCCTTGATCGTGTCCTCGAGCAGTTGGCGTTCGCGGTCGATGCCGCGCAGCTCGAAGTAGTCGGTCGCGAGTTCGGCCTGCATCGAAAGCAGCACGGCCTGCATGTCGGCGGCGCTCGCCTGCGCACTCGCTTTCGCGGCCTCGACGTTGCGCGCGACGCGGCCCCAGATGTCGGGCTCCCAGGTGGCGTCGATACCCAAGGAGTAGTCGTTGATCGTTTGACCGGCTTTCGACGTGTACAGGAGATTCTGCGAGGTGCGGTAGCGCGAAAAGTCGCCGCTCGCCGTCACGAGCGGGAAAAAGCTCGAACGCTGCTGCGCGACGTTCGCGCGCGCCGCGCGAAAGTGCGCCTGCGCGGCCTGCACGTTCTGGTTCGCACTTTCGACCTGGACTTCGAGTGCGTCGAGCCTGGCGTCCTCATAGATCGTCCACCACGCGCCGCGCGACGCGTTGTCCGCGGGCTGCGCAAGCGTCCAGCCTGTGCCTTCGAGTTCCTTGAACGTCGCGGCCACGGGCATCGTCGGGCGCACGTAGTCGGGGCCTACCTTGCAGCCGCCGAGCGCCGCAAGCATGGCCAACGCGAACAGCCGAATCCGCGCGTGCTTCATCATTCGCCCTGCGCCTGCGCGCTGTTGCCCATGTTCCTGCCCGCACCGCTCGCGCCATGCGCCGCACCGGCCTCGTGCTCGCCGTGCTGCTGCACGATGCGCACCGGCGTGCCGTCGACGATCGCGTCCTGCGGATTGACGATCACGCGCTCGTCGCCCGTGAGCCCCGCCGCCACCGCCACTCGCGTGCCGAAGTCGGTGCCGAGCGTGACCTTCACGAGCTTCACGCGGTCTTGCGCATCGACCGTCGCCACCTTCACGCCGTCGGGGCGGAACAGGAAGGCGTTGCCGGGCAGCGTGATCGGCGTGGCCGAGCCGTCGAGCGCGAAGTGGACCTGCGCGTAGGCGCCGGGCAGTAGCTCGCCGCTGCGGTTGTCCACATCGACTTCGACCAGCATGGTGCGCTGCTGCGCGTCGACCGCGCCCGCCGTGCGCGCGACGATGCCGGGAAAGTGCTTGTCCTGCTCCTCGTTGAGCGTGAGGTACGCGTGCTGCTGCACGCGGATCTGCTGCGCGTAAGCCTGCGGCACGTTCGCGTACACGCGCAGACGGTCGGCCTGCGCAAGATGGAACAGCTCCTTTTGCGAGGTGCCGCCGTTGCCTGCGTCGATGAGCGCGCCCACGTCCACGTTGCGCGCCGTGACGATGCCGTCGAAGGGCGCCGTCACGCGTTCGTACGATTGCAGCTGCGAGAGCCGCGAAACGTTGAAGCGCGCGGAGTCGAGCGTGGCCTTTTTCGCGAGCATGTCGCCGACTTTCTCGTCGGCGTCCTGTTTCGCCACCGAGCGCGTTTGCAGCATCTGCGTCCAGCGGTCGGCCGTGGTTTTCGCGAGCGCGTAGTTCGCTTCGGCGTTGGCGAGATCGGCGCGCGCGGCGCGCAACTGGTCGTCCACTTCGGGCGCGTCGATTTCGGCGAGCAGCTGGCCCGCCTTCACGTGCGCGCCGATGTCGAAGTACCACTTGCGCAGGTAACCGCTCGTGCGCGCGTAGATCGGCGTATCGAGAAAGGCCTGCACATTGCCGGGCAGCACGAGGTCGAGCGCGCGCGTCGAGCGCTGCGGCGTGACCACCTGGACGGATAGCGTGCTCGCGGTTTTTGCCTCGCGTTCGAGCGCCGCGTGCGCGCTGTGGCGCGACCAGATGCCCTGCGCCGCGAGGCCGAGCACGATGAGCGCGGCGAGCACGATAGGCCACCGCCGCAGTTTATGAGGCGACGCCTCTTGCGGCGAAGGCGTTTGCGAATGATTCGTCATGACAGGGTATTCATGATTTGGGCACCACGTTTTCACTGGCGCGCTGGCGGCGCTCGCCGAGCTTGCGGTAGATGAGCGAGAACACCACCGGTACGAAGATTAGCGTGGCGAGCGTGCCCACCGCGAGGCCGCCGATCACCGCGCGCCCGAGCGGTGCGTTCTGCTCGCCGCCTTCGCCAAGGCCGATGGCCATCGGCACCATGCCGATCACCATGGCGAGCGCCGTCATGAGCACCGGGCGAAAGCGCGTGTAGCCCGCTTCGATCGCGGCGCGCGCCGCGTCGCCGTGCAGGCGCAACTGCTCGCGCGCAAAGCTGATGACGAGAATGGAGTTCGCCGTGGCGATGCCGATACACATGATCGCGCCCGTGAGCGCCGGAATGGACAGCGTGGTGTGCGTGAGGAACAGCATCCAGACAATGCCCGCGAGCGCGCCCGGCAGCGCCGTGATGATGATGAACGGATCGAGCCACGACTGGAAGTTCACGACGATCAGCAGATACACGAGCACGATCGCGAAGATGAGCCCGCCGAACAGTCCGGAGAACGAATCGTTCATCGTCTGGACCTGACCGCGCAGCTTGATGCTCGACGTCTTCGGCAGTTCGCTGCGCGTCTGGTCGATGATCTTCGCGATGTCGTCGGAAACGGCGCCCAGGTCGCGCCCGTCGGCGGTGCCGTAAATGTCGATGGTGGTCTGCGCGTTGTAGTGCGTGACCACCGCGTCGCCCGACACGCGCTGCATGCTCGCGAGCGAGCCGAGTATGTTGCTGCGCCCGTTCGCGGTGAGCGGAATGTTGGCGAGCGATTGCAGCGAATCGATCGTGTATTGCGGGGCTTCGGTCACGACGTTGTAGCTCACGCCGTTGACCGGATTGAGCCAGAACGTGGGCGTGGTCTGCTGGCTGCCCGAGAGCGTGATGAGCAGGTCGCTCGCCACGTCCTTCTGCGTGAAGCCCGCCTGCTGCGCGCGCGTGCGGTCCACGTCGATGAAGATGCGCGGCAGGTCCGCGGGCTGCTGGATGCGCGCGTCGGCGAAACCGGGCACGCCGCGCAGCCGCGCGAGCAGCGTCGCCGCGAACGCGCGGTTGCCGGCCACGTCGCGGCCCACGATCTGCACGTCGATGGGCGAGGGCATGCCGAAGTTCAGCGTCTGGCTCACGATATCGGCGGGCAGGAAGGCGAACTGCACGCCCGGAAACTCGTCGTTGAGCGTGCGGCGCAAGAGGCGCACGTAGCCGGCGGTGGCATGATGGTCCTCGTTCAACGAGATCAGCACGTCGGCGTCGGACGTGCCGAAGGTGCCCGTGTTGCTGTATGAGAGGTTGATGCCCGAGACCGGCAGGCCGATGTTGTCGATGATCGAATGCAGCTCGCGCGGCGGAATCAGCGTGCGCACGCGCTTGTCGATACGGTCGACGAGCACGGCGGTTTCCTCGACACGCATGCCCGTTTTCGCGCGCACGTGCAGTGCGATGGTGCCCGCATCGACCTGCGGAAAGAAGTCGCGCCCGAGGAACGGCATGAGTAGCAGCGACGCGCCACAGCAGGCGAGAAACGCCACGACGAACCACACAGGATGCTTCACCCGCGCCGTGAGAAACACGCGATAGCGCTCGCGCAGCCCCTCGAAGCCACGCTCGAACGCGAGGTGCACGCGCATGAACGGATTGCGCGTCGTGCCATGCAGGTGATGCGGGTCGGCGGCCTTGTGATGATGGCGCATCAGGTATTTCGCGAGTGTGGGCACGAGCGTACGCGAGAAGAAGTACGACGCCAGCATCGCGAACACCACGGCTTCCGCGAGCGGAATGAAGAGGTAGTGCGCCACGCCCGTGAGCAGGAACATCGGCACGAACACGATGCAGATGGAGAGCGTGGAGACGAGCGTGGGAATCGCGATCTGATGCGCGCCGTCGAGAATCGCCTGTTCCAGCGTCTTGCCTTGTTCCAGTTGCTGGCTGATGTTCTCGATCGCGACCGTTGCGTCGTCAACCAGAATGCCGACCGCGAGCGCGAGCCCGCCCAGCGTCATGATGTTGATGGTCTCGCCGAGCGCCGCGAGCACGATCACCGAGGTGATCATCGAAAGCGGAATTGAGATCGCGATGATGAGCGTGGCGCGCCAGTTGCCGAGGAACAGCAGGATCATGAGCGCCGTGAGGGCCGCCGCGATGAGCGCTTCGCGCAGCACGCCCTGCACGGAGGCGCGCACGAAGACCGACTGGTCGGCGACCGGATCGATATTGAGTGAGCTCGGCACGAGATTGCGCAGCGTCGGCATCATCTCCTTGATGCGGTCCACGATCTCGAGCGTGGACGTATTGCCGCTCTTGTTGATGGTGAGCAGCGAGGCGCGTTGGCCGTCCACGCGCACGATATTGGTTTGCGGCACGTAGCCGTCGCGCACGTGCGCCACGTCGCGGATATAGATCGTGCCGCTCGCCGTGGTTTTCACGGGAATGTCGTTCAGGCCCGCTAAGCTGTCGGGGCTTGCATTCATCGTCACCGAATATTCGGTCGCGCCTATTTTGGCCGTCCCCGAAGGCAGGATGAGGTTCTGCGCGCTGATCGCGTTCACCACGTCCATGGGCGAGAGATTGTGCTGCTGCAGCGCGCGCTGGTTGATGTCGACCATGATCTGCCGCTGCTTGCCGCCATAGGGCAGCGGCGCGGAGGCGCCCGGCACGGTCGCGAGCTGCGTCTTCAGGAAGTTGTTGCCGTAGTCGAACAACGCCTGCTCGGTCAGCTGCGGCGAGGAAAGCGACAGCCGCAGGATCGGCACCGTCGAGGCGTTGTAGCGCAGGATGAACGGCGGCTGGATGCCGGGCGGTAGCGAGCGCAGCTGCGCCTGTGACAGCGCCGTGACTTCGGCGAGCGCTTCCTGGATATTGGCATGCGGCTGGAAGAAGATCTTCACGACCGCGATGCCGTTCAGCGACGTCGATTCGGTGTGCTCGATATCGTTCACTGCCACGGAAAGGCCGCGCTCGTAGTTGAGCACGATGCGCTTTTCCATCTCGTCGGCGGGCAGACCCGTGTAGGTCCAGATCACCGAGAGCACCGGAATGTCGATGTTCGGGAAGATGTCCGTGGGCGTGCGCAGGATCGTCAGCGGCCCGACGATCAAAAGCAGCAACGCGAGCACGACGAACGTGTACGGGCGCTTGAGCGCGAGTCGAACGATCCACATGGAACGGCGGGTTCCTTCGCTGGTGGCGGAGTCTGGCTCGCGCGGCTGGTCTGGCCGCGGTGGCGAGCGTTCAGGTTATCGGTATCGTGGCCGGCTATCATGGCGCGCGTGAGGTCTTTGCCTGTGCTGCGCCGGGCCTTTGTGGTGCACGGTTGGGACAGGACTATAGCGCCAGTCCCCCTGCATCAGCGTACTTTTTCAGGGACTGCCCTAGCAAGGTCGCGAAGAATGGGGTTTACCATCTGTTACAGTCAGGTTTTCGTAAGATGCGTGAGCGAAGCGGGGCGGGGCTGTGGCGGCACAGGGCGCCGTGAGCCCGGCGCCGTTGATACACCCCCCTATTTTTTCGCTTTGCTCGCGCGCTCAAACAAGCAACAATGGGGATGCCAAGGGTCCGGCCGTGCTTAAGCGCGCGGCGCGAGCGGGTCGCCCGAGGCGAGTTTGGATGCGCGCGCAACCGATGGTGCGCATCGGTTTTTTTGTCAGCATGCCGACCGGCCTTCCTTCGAGGAAGCTGGCGAAGGTAGCGAGGTAACGGGGAAACATCATGCAAATCGGTTCTATCGTCCGTACCGTTCATATCGCCGTGCCCCAGGGCGCACGCGGCATCGTGATGCGCATTCTCGGCGACATGGCGATGGTGACGTGGTATGCCGGGGAGCCCGGCACGTCGGCGCAGCTCAACACCGAGCCCTTTTTTCTTGAAGATCTGATCGATACGGGCGAGCACGTCATGCCCGCCGGCGCGCAGATCCACTGAGCCTGGGCCCTGTGACACGTTGACGAGGCGCTGCGTCTCGTCGCAGGGTTGTGCCCCGCGTTTGTATTCATCGAGTCTGCCGTGTGCACCGATTGCTCGCCGGCAGTGCCCGCAAGAGGCACAATTGCGGGTATGAATTACGATCCTTCTCCTGTCCCGGGCGGCCCTTCCGGTCCCGGCGACCAGCAAGCCGCGCCCTACGCGCGCCTCACGCCCGAATGCGTGCTCGACGCCGTCGACGGCGTGCTGATCCCAGCCGAGCACCGCACGGATGGCCGCATGCTCGCGCTCAACAGCTACGAGAACCGCGTGTACCAGGTGGGCGTGGAAGACGGGCCGCCGCTCATCGCCAAGTTCTATCGCCCCGGGCGCTGGAGCGACGAGGTGATCCTCGAAGAGCACGCATTCGTCGCCGAACTCGCCGCGCGCGAGATTCCAGCCGTGCCTGCGCTCGCCTTCGAAGGGCGCACGCTGCACGAGTTCGACGGGTTTCGCTTCTCGCTGTTCGAGCGGCGCGGCGGCCGCGCGCCTGATCTCGACCGCAGCGACACGCTCGAATGGCTAGGCCGTTTCATCGGCCGCATTCACGCCGTGGGCGCGACCCAGCCGTACCAGGCACGCCCCACGCTCGACATCCAAACCTACGGCTACGAGCCGCGCACGTATCTGCTCGAACACGGTTTCGTGCCCGAGGACCTGCGCGAGGCGTGGCGGACCGCCGTGACGCTCGCGCTCGAAGGCGTGGAGGCGGCATTCGAGCGGGCAGGCGAAACGCGCTCGTTGCGCCTGCACGGCGACTGCCATCCGAGCAACGTGCTCTGGACCGACGCCGGCCCGCATTTCGTGGACTTCGACGACAGCCGCATGGGTCCCGCTATCCAGGATTTCTGGCTGCTTTTGCCCGGCGATCGCGCAGGCGCTTCGCGTGCGATGGCGGATTTGCTCGCCGGCTACGAGGACTTCTGCGATTTCGAGCCGCGCGAGCTGCATCTCGTCGAAGCGCTGCGCACGCTGCGTCTCATCCACTACTCGGCCTGGCTCGCGCGCCGCTGGCACGATCCCGCGTTTCCGGCCGCCTTCCCATGGTTCAACACGCAGCGCTACTGGGAAGAGCGCATTCTCGAACTGCGCGAGCAGATCGGCGCGATGCAGGAAGGGCCGCTCTGGCCCGTGTGAACGTCGTGCGCCGGCTCACTGCGCGCTTGCCGGACTATCCAGCGCGGCGCCCTGGGCCGACGGCTTGACGATCAACTGCGCGCGCAGGTCGCGTGCCATCGTCTCGAACGCGGGGCGCATCTGCGCGAAATCGTCGGCGCTGCATACGTCGCTCGCGAAATGCGTTTGACCGGTGCGCGTGACGCGCAGCACATTCGCCTGCGGGTCGAGCGCGTACTGCGAAGTGAAATCGATGAAACGGTTGTCGGCGTGCTGCGCGATGGGCACGTCGAGCACGCGCATGCCCGGCGGCAGCACGATGCGCGTGCGCTCGGTCATTACCACGTTGCGGCACACGAAGGGCTGCGTGCGCCGCGATTCGCCGAGCCAGTAGCGCAGATTCGCGTCGAGCCCGCCCACGAAGCTCGTGAGCGTGGGCACGGGCGTGGTCATTTCAGGGTCGACGAAGCCGTCGAAGGTGCCCGTGAGCGTGAGCACGAGCGGGCCCGCCGTGGCCTCGAGCGGGCTGGAGGCGAGCGTGGCGCTGCCGCGCAGATTGGCGTTGCGCAGCTCCCATTGCAGCGACTCTTCGCGCTGCGCCGGCGTTTGCAGGCGCAGCACGCTGCGCGTCTGTTCGGCGGACCAGCCCTCTGCCTGCAAGCGGTAGATGAAGCGCGCCGAGCCGTCGGGCGCGACCGTGATGTCGAGATCGCTCTCGCGCGTGGTCGTGGCCGTGGCGGGCGTGCGGACCTGCGTGCCGTCGCCGGCGAGCACGGCCTCGCGGTCCATGTCCGTCGACGGCAAATAGCCGAACTCGATGTTGCTCGCCGTGGAATCCGCGAACATCTGCAAATCGGGCAGCCAGGTGATGACGTGATTGATCACGCCGAAGCCGGGTACGCTCGGCAGCGAGTAGACCGTGCCGCTGTTCACGAGCGCCGGCACGCTGCGGATGCCCACGGCGCCGAGCAGCGCACCGTAGAGCGCAACGTGGTCCTTGCAGTCGCCGTAGCGGTTCGCGAGCACGTCGGTTACGCGGTGCGGCACGATCTCGCCGCGTCCGATATTCATCGCCACGTAGCGGATGTTGCGGCGCACCCAGTCGTAGAGCGTTTGCGCCCTGGCGCGCGGGGTGTCGTCGTGCGCCGTGAGTGTCTGCGCAAGGCGCACGATGGCCGGGTCGCGCACGGTGGGATCCGCCGCCGCCTCGCGATAGACCTTTGCGAAGGCCGCGTAGTCGGGGAAGGTGGACACCATCAGCCGGTCGCCGTAGCTCACGTAGGCGACCGAGCCATATTCGAGGCGCTCGAAATTCGCTTTGTCATAGCGGTACTCGTAGCGTGTGCGGCCGTTCACCGTGGCGGGCGGCAGCACGATGAGGCCGCGCGCGTCGGCGTAGAGCGGGACTTTCGCGGGCAGGTCGTAGATCACGCGGAAGTTGTGCGTGGGCGCGAGGTCGGGCGGCGTGAAGTCGCTGAACCAGCCGGGCACGAGCGGCACGCGCTGGATCTTGCGCCACGTGAGATGCACGCGCGCGCCCGGCTCCACGGCCGGGAACACGATCACCTTGTCCTGGACGTCCTGGAACATCGGGGCGTCGAACGAGCGCACTTCCTGCACGTCGCGGATCTGCTCTGGGCGCACGTCGTGACGCCCGCCCTGGGCGTCCTCGGTCCACGCTTCGAGCACGTCCACGTGGGCCATCTCGCGGTTGAACCACACGTAATACTGGCCCGCGCGCGCAATGCCGGCCTCCGTGTTCACGCGCAGGGTGAGCGAGTCGAGCTTGGTGTACGAGCCGTCCGCATTGACGGTGAAGGTCTGCGTTTCCGCTTCGTTGGTGTAGGGCGCCTGCGCGGCGCTGCCCGCCGGATTCAGCGTGCCCGCTTCGAGGGGCACCGGGGTGAGCTGCGCCACGCCCGGGCGCAGGTCGGCGGCGAAGGTTCCCGTGGCGGGGCCGAGCACGGCTAGGCAAAGAGCGAGAGCGAGGCGCATGAGGGGCTCGGCAGGTGGCGGGTCGCGGATAGGCGCTACTCCTGCCACTTAAAAGTCATGTAACCCGCTTGTCAAGCGGATGGCCCGCACACCGCCCGCAGGGGCCCCTGTATCGAGCATTGAGTCTAAATGCTGGGCCGCGCAACGAAATGGCCGCCCGCATGGTTCTCCGTGGCTTCATACGGCGCTGCCGCCGATTTGCTGCGCGCGCAACAATCGAAGAAGTGCGGCGTCGCGCGGGCCGTTGTATGGCATATGTATGTTTACCTCATATTGCCAAGGCGGCGGTTGGGGACTAAGGTTCGTGCAGCCGTCAAGCGGCAATTAAGTGTTCTATGCGTTTGCGCATAAAAAGAGCACGAAAGACCACGCCTACCAACAGCCATTTTGGATGGGACCAGAGCGAGCGCTCACCCCGCGCGCTCAACCTCTGGTCGACTCGGGAGATCCCATGAGCAGCGTTGCAGATTCGACGCGCGGTGCGCAAAGCGCACCTTTCTTTTCCAAAGAGGCGACCATCGCCCCGCCGGGCTTTTCGCGCTGGATGGTGCCGCCCGCCGCGCTGGCCGTGCATTTGTGCATCGGCCAGGCCTACGCGTTTTCCGTGTTCAACGCGCCGCTCACGAAGGTGATCGGCATTACGCAGTCCGCGTCCGATGACTGGTCGCTCACCACGCTTGGCTGGATTTTCTCGCTGGCCATCGTCTTTCTCGGCCTTTCCGCCGCGTTTGGCGGCAAGTGGCTCGAACGTGTGGGCCCGCGCCGCACGATGTTTACCGCCGCGTGCTGCTTTGGCGGCGGTTTCCTCGTTTCCGCGCTCGGCGTGTACCTGCATCAGATCGCGCTGCTCTATCTAGGCTACGGCGTGATTGGCGGAATCGGCCTCGGGCTCGGCTACGTCTCGCCGGTTTCGACGCTGATCCGCTGGTTCCCTGACCGCCGCGGCATGGCAACCGGCCTCGCGATCATGGGCTTCGGCGGCGGCGCGATGATCGCCGCGCCGCTGTCCGTCATGCTGATGAAGCATTTCGCGAGCGACACGAGCGTGGGCGTCGCCCAGACCTTCGTGGTGCTCGGCGTGGCGTACTTCATCTCGATGACGATCGGCGCCATCACCATCCGCGTGCCCGCGCCGGACTGGAAGCCGGCTGGCTGGACGCCGCCCGTCGTGGCGAAGAAGCTCGTGTCGAACCAGCACGTGCACATCGACCAGGCGCTCAAGACACCGCAGTTCTACCTGATCTGGCTCGTGCTGTTCCTCAACGTGACGGCCGGCATCGGCATTCTGGGCCAGGCCTCGGTCATGATCCAGGAAAGCTTCAAGGACACCGTGAGCGCCGGCGCGGCGGCGGGCTTCGTCGGCCTGCTCTCGCTCTTCAACATGGGCGGGCGCTTCGTGTGGGCTTCGGCTTCCGACTGGGTGGGCCGCAAGAGCACCTACTTCATCTTCTTCGTGTTCGGCGCGGTGCTCTATTACGCGGTGCCGCAGTTCGCGCAGAGCGGCAATATCGTGTTCTTCGTGCTCGCGTTCTGCCTGATTCTCTCGATGTACGGCGGCGGCTTCTCGACCGTGCCCGCGTATCTCGCGGACATGTTCGGTACGGCGTTCGTCGGCGGCATTCACGGCCGCCTGCTCACCGCGTGGGCCGCGGCGGGCGTGGCGGGCCCGGTGCTCGTGAACTACGTGCGTGCGTACCAGGTCGCGCACGGCGTGGCGAAGGCCGACGCGTACACGATGACCGTGCACATCATGGCTTCGCTGCTCGTGATCGGCTTCATCTGCAATTTGGTCGTGCGCCGCGTGGACGCGAAGCATCACATGAGCGAGACGCAACTCGCCGCCGGTAAATAAGGAGGAACGCGCAATGTCTATTCAAGCTGCCCCGAAATCGTCGAACAAGGCGCTGATGGCGGTCTTCTGGCTCTACGTGCTGGTGCCGCTCGTATGGGGCGTGACCAACACGCTCGCGCAGGCGATGAAGCTGTTCGGCTGATGCCGTGACGCCCGAGTGAAGCGAGGCGGCGTGAGCCGCCCATCGAAGCAACCCGTACTGCGGGCCGCCGACGAAAGTCGCGGCCCGCGGTTTTTTTGGGGCGCGTAGTCAGGCGCTCGAAGCCGCATTGGCCGCGCACGTTCGGGGCGATCCCTCGCCGCACCGCAGTACGATGCGTTTTCATACGCGGCTGCCGGAGACGGGCGATGGTGCGGCTCATGATGATCCTGCTGGGCGTGGAGTATCTGCGCGAGCGCTGGCGCGGCGTGATGGCGGCGGGCGTGGTGAGCGCGATGGCGTGGACGCCGGGACTCACGCTCGACTATGCGCGCGCGTTGAGCATGCTGGCCGATCCGCGGCCTTCGGGATGGACGCGCATGCTCAGATCGCTGCGCGCGTCGATGCTAAGACGTGAACGCAGGCACGAACGCGAGCGGCGGCGCGAGACGGACCACGACGGGCGCTCGCCTCACGCTTGAAGCATCGCGACCACACGAGGCCGCTTCACACATCGCACGTCGATCCCGCTCCTGCCGCCTGTTCGCGCGCGGCTTTGGCGCCTTCCACCTGGAGAATGGTCGGCAGCGAGACGCCGTTCTTCGCCGCCGTGACTTCCGCGAGGATCGACACGGCGATTTCCGGCGGCGTGCGGCTGCCGATGTAAATGCCCACCGGCCCATGCAGCCGCGCGAGTTCCGCTTCGCTCAGGTCGAACTCCTTGAGCCGCTCGCGCCGCGCCGCGTTGTTGCGCCGCGAGCCCAGCGCGCCCACGTAGAACGCGGGCGTCTTGAGCGCTTCCATCAGCGCGAGGTCGTCGAGCTTCGGGTCGTGCGTGAGCGCGATCACGGCGCAGCGTTCGTCGAGCTTCATATCGAGCACCGTGTCGTCGGGCATGGTGCGTACGAGGGCCGTGCCGGCCACGTCCCAGGTGTCGGTGTATTCCTCGCGCGGGTCGCACACCGTCACCTGGTAATCGAGCCCTACCGCGATCTGGCAGAGATAGCGCGAGAGTTGCCCCGCGCCGATCACCAGCATGCGGTAGCGCGGCCCGTGGATCGTGAGCAGGCGCGCGTCGTCGAAGTCCACGCCATCGGTCGCTTTCGCGGGGCCGAGCGTGGCGCGCCCGGTCGCCATGTCGAGTGTGCGCGCAACGAGTTCGCCGCGCTCGACGGTTTCGAGCAGTTCGCGAATGCCCGAGGCTTCGGAGAGCGGTTCGAGCACGAGCTGGATCGTGCCGCCGCATGGCAGTCCGAAACGATGCGCCTCTTCCGCCGTGATGCCGTACTTCACGGCTTCGGGCCTGGCGATCGTCACGCCTTCGCGGCGCACGCGGTCGATCAGATCGTCCTCGATGCAGCCGCCCGAAACGGAGCCGACCACGAGGCCGTCGTCGCGCACCACGAGCATCGCGCCTTCGGGGCGCGGCGACGAGCCCCACGTTTTCACCACCGTCACCAGCAGCGCGCGGTGCCCTGCGTCGAGCCAGTGCACGCCGGATTTCAGGACTTCGAGATCCACGCTGTCCATGATCGTTTCCTCTTCGGTGTTTCCTCTGCGCCTTCGCCTTGCGGCTGGGCTTCTGCGTCGCTGGCGGCAAGTGCCGCCGCTTCGTCGGCATTTTGCTGCGCCTCGCCGCCCAGCTGTTCCCCGAAACGCTTGAAAAACTCGCCGGCGATCTTGCGCGCCGCGCCGTCCACGAGCCGCGAGCCAATCTGTGCGAGCTTGCCGCCCACCTGGGCATTCGCGGTGTAAGTGAGCGTGGTGGACTCGTCGCCGGCAGATTCGAGCTTCACGTGCGCGTCGCCCTTGCCGAAGCCCGCTGCGCCGCCCTGACCCTCGAAGACGATCGTGTAGCTGTTCGGTGCGTCGATATCGGCGAGCTGCATGCGGCCCTTGAAGCGCGCCTTCACCGGGCCTACCGCGGCGGTCAGCGCGACGGCGTAGGCGTTCTCGCCGTCGGCTTCGATGCTTTCGCAGCCCGGTATGCACGCCTTGAGGATCGCCGTGTCGTTGAGCGCTTCCCAGGCGCGCCGTTGCGGCACCGGCAGCGTGTGGCTTTCGGTCAGCTCCATCATGTTTCTCCTTGTGCCGGGCGCTCCTGCGACGTGTGCAATGCGCGTGCCGGTTTTGCCAGATGAGGTGCCGTTCGAGGCGCATGCCCAATCGGCGCGGCTTCGCACAGGCTGCGCGCGAACGCTTCGAGGCTGTCGAGATTGTGGACGGGGTAGTGCGCGTCGACGTGGGGCAGCATCGCCTGCACGCCGCGCGCCTTGGGCGCGAAATCGCGGTAACGCAAGAGCGGATTGAGCCAGACCACGCGATGCGCGAAGCGGTGCAAACGCGCCATCTCCTCGCCGAGCAGGCTGCATGCATCGTGATCGAGCCCATCGGTAACGATGAGCACCGTCGCGCGGCCGCCGAGCATGCGGCGCGCCCAGCGGCGGTTGAACTCCGCGAGCGCGGCGCCGATGCGCGTGCCGCCCGACCAGTCCGCGACCTGGGTGGCGAGCTGGGCGAGCGCGACGTCGGGGTCGCGTTCGCGCAGCGCGCGCGTGGCGTGCGTCAGGCGCGTGCCGAACAGGAACACCTGCAGGCGTTCGCGCG
The DNA here is from genome assembly GCF_024206515.1 of Paraburkholderia sp. CNPSo 3281. Lineage (NCBI taxonomy): Bacteria > Pseudomonadati > Pseudomonadota > Betaproteobacteria > Burkholderiales > Burkholderiaceae > Paraburkholderia > Paraburkholderia sp. CNPSo 3281. Next base: position 54,865 of record NZ_JAMBPS010000042.1, read on the forward strand.
ACTGCAGCAGCGCGTGGCAGAAGTAGAGCACCGCGCGCGAGTAGCTGCTCATCGAGCCAGAAATGTCGAGCAGCAGCACGAGCGGCAGCTTGCGCTCCACGGGCGCGCGATATTTCCACACGGTCCAGTCGCCGCCCGCCCGCACCGCGTGGCGCGCGCTCGCGCGCAGATCGGCGTGGGTGCCGCGCGATGACGCCTTCAGGCGCCGCGTGCGAACGGTGGCGAGCGGCAGGCGGCGCGCGCGGATCAGGTGGCGCAGCGCGCGCCATTCGTCGGCGGTGAGCGTGTCGAAGTCGCGCTGGCGCAGGCGTTCTTCGGCGCTGAACGTGGCGTGCGCGCGCAACTCGTGTTCTTCGTGCGAGGGCGGTGGCTTCGCGCCGGGGCGATTGGCAGGACGCGCCGCGAGCGCGTCGGCGAGGCGGTTGTTGCGGCGCGGCGGCGGCACGCCGCCTTGCACCTTCGGCAGCAAGAGCGCGCGCAGCTTGCCTTCGAAATCCGGATCGCGCCAGAAAAGGGCGAACGCGGCGTCGAAGATCTCGCGCTCGTCGGGCGCGCTCGTGAGGAGCGCCGCGAGCGCCGCGTGCACGTCGTCGCGGCGGCCGAGGTCGATGTGGCGCAGCGCTTCGATCGCATCGACGGCGCGCGAAGGCGACAGCGGCAGGCCTGCGCCGCGCAGCACGCGCACGAAATGCACGACGTTGCGCGCGAACACGGGCGCGAGGGCGGGCATGGCGGCGGGCGATGTCGTGCGGGTTTCGGGCGACAGGGACGATAAGGCGGAGGGCATCGTGCTCACTCCGCGAGCGCGAGCGTTTGCGCGATGCGTTGCGCGTCGAGCTGCGCGAGGTCGTCCTGGTACTTCAGCAGCACGCCTAGCGTGTCCTGCACCGACTGCGGATCGAGTTCCGTCACGGCGAGTGCGCTAAGCGCGCGGCACCAGTCGATCGTTTCCGCAATGCCGGGCGCCTTGAAGAGGTCCATCGTGCGCAACTGGTGCACGAACGCCACGGCGCGCTGCTGCAGTTCCGGCGCGGTTTCCGGCGCGCGCGTGGCCACGATTGCGAGTTCGCGCGCGCGGTCCGGATAGCCGAGCCATTGATATAGACAGCGCCGCTTGAGCGCGTCGTGCACTTCGCGCGTGCGGTTCGACGTGATCACGACGAGCGGAGGCGTACTCGCGCGCACGGTGCCGTATTCGGGAATCGATACCTGGAAATCCGAAAGGAGTTCGAGCAGGAAGGCTTCGAACGGTTCGTCGGCGCGGTCGATTTCGTCGATCAGCAGCACGCGGCGCGCGCCCGGGTTGTGTGGGTCGGGCTGCAGCGCCTGGAGCAGCGGGCGCTTGAGCAGAAATTCGTCGCGATAGAGCGTGTCGTTGCGGGGCTTTTCGCCGGCGGCTTCGGCAAGTCGCAGCGCCATGATCTGGCGCGGATAGTCCCACTCGTACAGCGCACTCGCCGTATCGAGTCCTTCGTAGCATTGCAGGCGCAAGACCGTCGTGCCGAGCATTGCCGCCGCGGCCTTCGCGAGTTCGGTCTTGCCCACGCCCGGCTCGCCTTCGAGAAACAGCGGGCGTTCCATGCGCAGCGCAAGAAAGAGCGCCGTGGCGAGTTCGCGGCTCGCGAAATAGCCGCGCGCTTCGAGTTGTGCGAGGGTGTCGTCGATCGAGGCGGATTGCATTCGGGCTTCTGTCAACGCGAATCAAAGGCGGCGAGCGCTCCCACGTCCACATGGAAGCGCTCGCCGTCGGGACAAGCCTAGCCGTTGGCCTTCGCCACCGCGCGCGCCGCCAGCACCGGGATGAGGTGCGCGCGGTATGCCGCGCTCGCGTGCAGGTCGGTGTTGAGGTCGTCGGCGGGGATCTTCACGGCGCGTGCGGCTTCGGGCGCGAAGTTCGTCTTCAGTGCGCTCTCCAGCGCGCTCGCGCGAAATACCGAGGGCCCGGCGCCCGTCACCGCCACACGCACCTCACTGCCGTACTTCGCGACGAACACGCCCGCGAGCGCGAAGTGCGAGGCCGGATTGCGAAACTTCTCGTAGGTCGCGCGTTCGGGCACCTGGAATTCGACGGACACGATCAACTCGTCGGGTTCCAGCGCCGTTTCGTACATGCCGAGGAAGAAGTCGTCGGCTGCGATGCGCCGCCGGTCCGTCACCACCGTCGCGTTCAGCGCGAGCACCGCTGCCGGATAGTCGGCGGCCGGATCGTCGTTGGCGAGCGAGCCGCCCAGCGTGCCGAGCGCGCGCACCTGGCGGTCGCCGATCATGCCCGCCAGGTCCGCGAGCGCCGGCAGCGTGCTGCGGATCTGCGCGTTTTCGGCGACGTCGGCATGGCACACGGCCGCGCCCACCTTCACCACCTTGCCGTCCACCTGCACGGCTTTCAGCTCGGGAATGCGCGTGACGTCCACGAGCGTGGTGGGCTGCGCGAGCCGCAGCTTCATCGCCGCGAGCAGGCTCTGGCCGCCGCCCAGGAATTTGGCGTCGGCGTCGGCCGCGAGGGATTTCACGGCGCCTTGCGCGTCGCTTGCGCGCTGATAGTCGAATGCGTACATGGAGCGCCTCCGCTCAAGGTTGTGAAGGGGCCTGCGCGGCCTGGATCGCTTGCCATACACGATGCGGCGTGGCCGGCATCTGCAGGTCCTTCACGCCCAGGGAGCCAAGTGCGTCCAGTATCGCGTTGATGACAGCGGGCGGTGAGCCGATCGCACCGGCTTCGCCGCAACCCTTCACGCCAAGCGGATTGTGCGTGCACGGCGTGCCTTTCGCGGTTTCCACCGTGAACGAAGGCACATCCGACGCATGCGGCATCGCGTAGTCCATGTAAGAGCCTGAGAGCAGCTGGCCACTCTCGTTGTCGTACACGCACTGTTCGAGCATCGCCTGGCCGATGCCCTGGCCGAGACCCCCATGCACCTGGCCTTCGACGATCATCGGATTGATGACGTTGCCGAAATCGTCCACCGCGGTGAAGCGTTCGATGCGCGTCTCGCCCGTCTCGGGATCGACTTCGACTTCGCAGAGATACGCGCCCGACGGATAGGTAAAGTTGGTCGGATCGTAGAACGCGCTTTCGTCGAGGCCCGGTTCCAGCGTCTCGAGCGGATAGTTGTGCGGCACGTACGCGGCGAGCGAGATTTCAGCGAAGGTCTTCGTGCGGTCGGTGCCCGCCACGCGGAACACGCCGTCGGCGAACTCGATGTCCTCCACGCCCGCCTCGAGCATGTGCGCGGCGATCTTCTTCGCCTTCGCCTCGATCTTGTCGAGCGCCTTCATGATGGCCGAGCCGCCCACCGAGATCGAGCGCGAGCCATAGGTGCCCATGCCGAACGGAATGCGGCCCGTGTCGCCGTGAACGATCTCGACCTGTTCGATCGGCACGCCGAGGCGATCGGCCACGACTTGCGCAAAGGTCGTCTCGTGGCCCTGGCCGTGGCTGTGCGAGCCCGTGAACACGGTGACGGAGCCGGTCGGGTTCACGCGAACTTCACCGGCTTCGAAGAGGCCCGCGCGCGCGCCAAGCGCACCCGCGATGTTCGACGGCGCGAGCCCGCACGCCTCGATGTAGCACGAGTAGCCAAGGCCGCGCAGCAAGCCTCGGGCCTTCGATGCGTCGCGGCGCGCGGCGAAGCCCTTCACGTCGGCGAGTTCCAGCGCGCGCCCGAGGCACGCTTCGTAGTCGCCGGTATCGTAGGTGAGGCCAACGGGCGTGGCATACGGGAAGCTCGTGATGAAGTTGCGGCGGCGGATTTCGGCCGGGTCGAGGTTCATCTCGCGCGCGGCCGTTTCTACCAGACGCTCGACCACGTAGGTCGCTTCCGGGCGCCCCGCGCCGCGGTACGCGTCCACGGGCACCGTGTTCGTGAACACGGCCTTTACCTCGGCGTAGATCGCGGGCGTGGTGTACTGGCCCGCGAGCAGCGTGGCGTAGAGGATGGTCGGCACGCTCGAGGCGAACGTCGAGAGATACGCGCCCATGTTCGCCGTGGTGTGTACGCGCATGGCGAGGAACTTGCCGTCCTTGTCGAGCGCGAGTTCGGCTTTGGTCACGTGGTCGCGGCCATGCGCATCGGAAACGAAGGACTCCGATCGTTCGGCGGTCCACTTCACCGGGCGGCGGATTTTCTTCGCGGCCCACGTGAGCGCGACATCTTCGGCATACAGAAAGATCTTCGAGCCGAAGCCGCCGCCCACGTCGGGTGCGACGATGCGCAGCTTCGTTTCCGGCAGCCCGAGCACGAACGCGGCCATGAGCAGGCGCTCGACGTGCGGGTTCTGGTTCGCCACGTACACGGTGTAGCTGTCGTCGTGCTGCGCGTAGCTCGCGTTCACGGCGCGCGGCTCGATGGCGTTCGGTATGAGCCGGTTGTTGACGATATCGAGTGTCGTCACGTGCGCGGCCTGCGCGAAGGCGGCGTCGGTCGCGGCCTTGTCGCCGTGGCCCCACGTGTAGCAGGTGTTGTTCGGCACACCATCGTGCACGAGCGGCTGGCCGGCGTCGGCGGCGCGCGCCGTGTCGACGGCGGCAGGCAGCGCTTCGTAATCGACAACGACTAGTTCGGCGGCATCCTTTGCGGCCTTGACCGAATCGGCGATCACGAGCGCGACCTGGTCGCCCACGTGGCGCGCTTTCTCGTGCGCGATCACCGGATGCGCCGGCTCGTTCATGGGCGTGCCGTCGATGCTGTGGATGAGCCAGCCGCACGGCAGGCCGCCCACGTTTTCCGCCGCGAGGTCCGCGCCGGTGAAGACGGCCACGACGCCGGGCGATGCCTTCGCGGCGTCGATGTCGATGCGCTTGATGCGCGCATGGGCGTGCGGCGAGCGCACGAACACGGCGTAGGTCTGTGCGGGCAGCACGACGTCGTCGGTGTACTGGCCGACGCCGGTAAGGAAGCGGTAGTCTTCCTTGCGCTTGACGGGCGCGCCGATCATGCGATTGGGTTCGGGTGCGTTCATGGTGGCCTCCCGAGTCACGCGGTCGTGGCGGCAGCGGGGGCGCCCGCGCGCATTGCCTGCGCGCCCGCGACCACGGCCTTCACGATGTTGTGATAGCCCGTACAGCGACAGAAGTTGCCGTCGAGCCCTTCGCGCACGTCCGCTTCGGTGAGGTCGGGCTTGGCCGTGGCGAGCGCAGTCGCGCACATCACCATGCCGGGCGTGCAGAAACCGCATTGCAGGCCGTGGCATTCGCGGAACGCGGCCTGCATGGGATGCAGTTCGCCATTCTTCGCGAGGCCTTCGATCGTCGTCACCTCCATGCCGTCGCACTGCACCGCGAGCTGGTTGCACGACTTGATCGCGCGGCCGTTCAGGTGGACGGTGCAGGCCCCGCATTGTGCGGTGTCGCAGCCGACGTGCGTGCCGGTGAGACGCTGCTGTTCGCGCAGGAACTGGACGAGAAGCGTGTGAGCTTCGACCTCGGCGGTCACGGGCGCGCCGTTGACCGTGAGGCTAATACTGATCGCCATTGATTGTCTCCAATGTCGACCGGAGCACGGCGCTGCGCGTGGCTCCGGTCCCATACCAGATGATGGGATAGAGACCTGCCTGGGCCCGCTTTTTCACACTGAATCGACCGCCATAACCGCCCGCAGGAAAACTCGCCCGTCTAACGCGTTGCGCCTCTTTGCGCGCGCAACGCACGGCGCCACGCAAACCACGCGGGGCGCTTCGGGCGGATCGGACAAATACGGGTGGAGCGGAATCTGGGTCCGGCTGGTGCCTTGCTGTTCAGTGAAGCCTTGGGGGTGACGCCCGGACAGTAGAGCACAATTTGCCGAATTTCGCTGCGCGGGGTTTTACCCTCCAGAAGGCTTGCAGCAAGTGAAAAAAGCGGCCCGCCTCGATGACTCGGGGCGGGCCGTTGCGTTGCAGTGCAGCGTTCAAAAGGGGATCGACGCGGGATCGAAGCGGGATCGGAGCGCCGCGAAGATCGCGCGCGTATCAGTCGTGATGCACGTGCTCGTGAGGTGCGTGCGCGAGACGCGAATGGCGGCGCGAATAGCCGAAGTAGACGATGAGGCCGAACGCGGTCCAGACCAGGAACGCGATCCACGTGAGCGGCTGGAGGTTGATCATGAGGAACAGACACGAACCCACCGCGAGAATCGGCACCACGGGCACGCCCGGGCAGCGGAACGCGCGCGGCAGGTGCGGGTGCGTGCGGCGCAGCACGAGCACGGCGATCGACACCATCGAGAAGGCGGCGAGCGTGCCGATGTTGATCAGTTCGGCGAGCACGTTCAGCGGCACGAGCGCGCCGATCAGGCCAAAGAAAACGCCGACGAGCCAGGTCGTGAAGAACGGCGTGGCGAAGCGCGGATGCACCTTCGAGAGTTTGGCGGGCAAGAGGCCGTCGCGCGACATCGCGTAGATGATGCGGGTCTGGCCGTAGCTCATCACTAGGATCACGGTGAGCATGCCGAGCACGGCGCCCAGATCGATGAAGCCCGCGACCCAGTTTTCGCCCACCGCCTGCAGCGCGAACGAAACCGGGTGGCCGACATGGGCGAAGCGCGGCGAGGGCACGATGCCGGTCACGACCGCCGCCACGGCGACGTAGAGCACCGCGCACACGGCGAGCGAGGCGATGATGCCGATGGGCAGGTCGCGCTTGGGATTCTTCACTTCCTCGGCGGCGGAAGACACCGAGTCGAAGCCGATGAATGCGAAGAACATCACGGCTGCGGCGCCGAACACGCCGCGCCAGCCGTTGGGCATGAACGGATGCCAGTTCGCGGGGGTGACGTGGAACACACCCACGGCGATCACGAGCAGCACCACGGTCACCTTGATCGCCACCATGATGTTGTTGATGCGCGTGGATTCGCGCACGCCCACGGAAAGCAGCCCCGTGATCGCCATCATCACGAGGAAGGCGGGCAGGTTGAAGAGCGTGTGCACGCCGGGCACGGCGCCGGGCGCGGCCGAGAGCGCGGCGGGCAGCGTCAGGCCGAAGCCGGAAAGCAGCGACTGCAGGTAGCCCGACCAGCCCACCGAGACCGCGGAGGTGGCGAGCCCGTACTCGAGCATCAGGTCCCAGCCGATCACCCACGCGGCCAGCTCGCCGAGCGTCGCATACGAATAGGTGTAGATCGAGCCGGCCACGGGAATGGTCGAGGCGAACTCGGCATACGCGAGCGCGGCGAAGCAGCAGGCCACGGCCGCGATCAGGAACGAGACCATGAGCGCCGGGCCGGCCTGCACGGCACCCGTGCCGGTCAGCACGAAAATGCCGGTGCCGATGATCGCGCCGATGCCGAGAAAGGTGAGGTCGAGCGCGCCGAGTGCTTTTTTCAGGCCGGCGCCCTGGGCGCTCGCCTGCAACATGTGCTCGACGTTCTTCTTGCGAAAGAGGGACATTTGGCGGGGAACTCCACGGAAAACGCGCGAAGGCGAGGAACTGGAGCCGTGGTTGACCCACGCCCGCCTGCGCCGGCTTCGCGTGCCGGATGTCTTTGGGGGAAACCCTTAATTTTAGCGGAAGTCGTGCGCGAGACCGGTCGAGCAGGGTCGGAAACGCTCGTTTGACGCGGACGATTCCGCCGCAATCCGCGACGCCCGAGCGCGATCCTTGCGGGGACCTGCGCAAACCGCGAAGTTCATTTCCGGATCAACGGGTTGTGGCGAGAAGGCCGCCTTGATGCCGCAGGGGGCGCCGGATTCTCAGGCGCTGACAGTAGGCGAGAGGTCGACCAGCCGGTTGCTCATCACATAGAAGGTCAGCTCGGCGTTGTTGGTGAGCTTCATCTTTTCGAGCAGGCGCGTGCGGTAGACGCTCACCGTCTTCACCGAAAGCGAGAGCGCGTGCGCGATGTCGGTGAGACGCTTGCCCGAGGCTAGCATGCACAGCGTCTGGTATTCGCGGTCGGAGAGCTTCTCGTGCGGCAGCTGTTCGCCGTCCACCAGCACGTAGTCGGCAAGCGCTTCGGCCATGGCCGGGCTCACGTACTTGCGGCCCGCGGCGACCTGCTGGATTGCGGCGGTCATCTGCGCGGCGTCCACCGTCTTCGAGAGATAGCCGGCTGCGCCCGCCTTCAGCGCCCGCACCGCGTATTGATCCTCGCGATACATCGAGAACATCAGCACCGGCACGCGCGGCGCCTTTTTCTTGGCGCGCTTGAGCACCTCCACGCCGTTCATGTCCGGCAGCGAGATGTCGAGCAGGACCACGTCGCACACATGCTTCGCGATCGCCGCGAGCGCCTCGGCGCCCGTTTGCGCCTCGATCACCTCGGCGGCAATACCGCGGTCGAGCAGCAACTGGCGAACGCCCTGGCGCACGACGGCGTGGTCGTCGACGAGCAGGATGCGATGGGTCATGAGCGGGCGCCTTCTTGGTTGAGGAGGGGCGAGGCGGATTGGGAGACGGCGAGCAGCGCGTCCCACGCGAAGCGCGCACGCACGGTCGTGCCGCGCGGAGCGGCTTCCTGCTGGACGTCGTCGTGATGCGTGGGCGCGATGCCGCCCTTGACGGCGCGCACCGAGCCGCCGAAGGCGGCGCAGCGCTCGCGCATTCCGGCGAGGCCGTAGTGGCCGGAGCGGCTCTCAAGCTTGTCGGCGTTGTCGTCGCCGTGAGCGCTTGGCAGGCTGCGGCGCGTGCGGGGTGCGACGCGCGCGAGGCCGATGCCGTCGTCGGCGATGGTGAGCGTGAGGTGGCGCGCCGTGCTTTCGAGCCGCACCTCGGCGCACGTGGCCTGCGCGTGGCGCGCCACATTGGCGAGCGCCTCCTGGGCGACGCGGAACACGGCGAGCGCGGCCTCGGCGGGCAGGCGGGCGAGGCGCGCGTCGTCGCTGGCGCCGGCCACGCGGGCGGCGAGGCCCGTGCGCGCCGCGAAGCCGCGCACCCAGCACGAGAGCGCGGGCGCCAGGCCCGCGTCGAGGTGCGGCGCATGCAGGCCGTCGAGCACCTGGCGCATCGCGCCGGTGGCGGCTTCGAGCGAGCGGGCGACGAGCGCGAGCGCCTCGGCGCATTGCGGCGGGGCGTTGGCGGGCAGCCAGGTGTGGACGTTGGCGAGCGCGAAGTGCGTGGCGGCGAGTTCCGCGCCCACGCTGTCGTGCAGATCGCGCGCGAGCCGGTGGCGGGCGGCTTCGTCGGCGTGAATGGACTGGGCGGCGCTGCCGTGGGCAAGCGCCCGGCTCCCGCGCCGGCGTGCGTCGCGCGCAGGCGCGGCAATCTGCCGATGCGCGCGGTTGAGGTCTTCGAGCGCGGCCACTGTGGCCGCCTCGTCGGCGGCAGCGGACCATGCGAGGAAGGCGAGGCCGTCGACGCCATGAGCGGCGCGCGGCGCATCGCCGACGGGCGTGCGCGCGTTCGGCGCGGCGTATCTCGACGTATCCATCATTCCCCCGTTCAGGAACCGGTTCCTGCTGTCAGACGTCCGTCGGGATTTGGCCTCCCCGGCGTGACGGTGAACAGCACGGCGCAGCGTAACGAAATTTACAACCAGTAACAACCTGGCTCTGCCCCTGGACGCGATTCAGTGTGTCCAATGTTGCGCTGCGATAATATCTTAAAAAAAGAAAAACTTCAGGCTGGACAAGGGTTAGCGGTCAAACTTCAGGTGTAGCATGAGGTCGCGTGTCCTTGTCATGTAGGAAAAATACTGACAGGAAAGGTATCTCATTTGTGTGACAACTGTAACTGCGTCAACGACAAAATAGGCGGCCAAATAAAAATGCGCAGGCGAAAAAAAACCGGAGCGCCGGGCTCCGGTTCTTCGCGTCGCGAGCGACTTTGCGCGGGCGCTTAACCGACGAACGCCTTTTCCACCACGTAATGCCCCGGCTGATTGTTGCTGCCTTCCGTGAGGCCGGCCTTTTCGAGCAGCTCGACGGTGTCGCGCAGCATGTGCGTGCTGCCGCAGAGCATGATGCGGTCGCGCTCGGGCGAGAACGACGGCAGATCGAGGTCTTCGAACAGCTTTTTCGTGTCGATCAGCTCGGTGATCCGGCCGCGGTTGTCGAACACTTCGCGCGTGACGGTCGGGTAGTACACCAGTTTCTCGCGCACGATCTCGCCGAGGTATTCATGCTCGCGCAGTTCTTCGGTGATGAAGTCCTTGTACGCGAGTTCGTCGACGAAACGGCAGGTGTGCGTGAGCACGATCCTGTCGAAGCGGTCGTAGATGTCCGGGTCCTTGATGATCGACATGAACGGCGCGAGGCCCGTGCCGGTCGAGAGCAGCCACAGCACCTTGCCGGGCAGCAGGTTGTCGGCCACCAGCGTGCCGACGGGCTTCTTGCCGATCAGCACCTTGTCGCCGATCTTCAGGTGCTGCAGGCGCGACGTGAGCGGGCCGTCCGGCACCTTGATGCTGAGAAATTCCAGATGCTCTTCGTAGTTGGCGCTCGCGAGCGAGTACGCGCGCATCAGCGGCTTGCCGTCCACTTCGAGGCCGACCATGGTGAACTGGCCGTTGTCGAAACGCAGGGCCTGGTCGCGCGTGCAGGTGAAGCTGAAAAGCGTGTCGGTCCAGTGATGGACGCTCAGAACGGTTTCTTCGGTGAATTTGCTCATGGTTCCTGAAGTGCGAAACAAGCGCCGCCTGACTGCGGCGATCCTGCCGGCCTGCTGTCCAGTACAGCGTAGCTTTGACGATATGCCCGGGACCCGGCGGCCAGGCTTTACGCCGCGGCAGGCAAGTCCCTGTTGTTTTGCCAGTTCGCCCCGCTGCGAACGAGGCGCAATCCGCCATTTTACCGCGCTCGAGCCGCAAGGACCCGGTCGATCCTGCTTGTCGATCTGCCTGGACCGGGTTGGGTCCCCCTGCGCGGCAAGGGAGGGTGGCTCGCTGCGGCGGTGTGCTGGCATCCGCGCGCGCAACACGCAACGGCGGGGTCTGCTGGCGGCGGCAAAAGGGCGGGTCAAACTTCGCCCGGCCTCGCGGGCCGGAGCGGACCTTGCCAGGACCCGCGAGAGCGGGTTCTCCTGCCGCTGGCGACACGCGCCAGATTGCGAAAACGCGATCGGCGTGTGCGAATTTTCGGCTAAATGATACCGGAAGGTCTGACAGCCCGCAGCATTGACCCTGCTGACGGGGCAGTTTCGGCGCGGCTTTTAGGCGCCGATGCGCGCGCAATGGCGCCATTTTCGACGCTGCAACGGTGGTGCGACGGTGCGCCGCGGCGCGCGAGGCGCATGAGCGCGCCCTTAGCGGTCGGCCGCGAGTTTCACGCCGAGCCCGATCAGCGCGGCGCCACAAAACGCGTCGATCGGGCGGCGCAGGCGCCGGTAGCCGCGCTGGGTGCGATCGTCGGCGAACAGGAAGGCGAGGCTGCAATGCCAGCCGAACGACATCGTGGCGACCGTGGCGAGCGCGACGCCATAAAACCAGAGCGGCGGATGCGCCGGAAACACAGCCGCGAACACGCTGGTCCAGAATACGCACGACTTGGGGTTCGTGAGGCAAGTGATGAGTCCCGCGCGCCAGGTGCGCAGCCACGCGCGCCGGTCGGCAACAGGCGGCGGTGCGACGGCGGCCTGCGCCGCGGCGGCCAGCTCGCGGCGCACGCCGGAGCGCAGCAGCTTGAGCCCGAACCAGACGAGATAGAGCGCGCCCGCCACGCGTACGCCGTTGTAGAGCCAGTCGATGTGCTGCAGCACGGCCGCGAAGCCGAGCATGGCGAGCGCCGCCCAGAGTGTCGAGCCAACGCCCACGCCCGCCGCCGAAGCGACACCCAGGCCGCGCCGGCCGGCTAGCGAAAGCTGCGTGACCATGAAGAAGTTCGGGCCAGGGCTGATGAGGGCAAACAGATAGACGACAACGATCTGCAGCAACGTGGCGAGGTAATGCATCTGAGGACACCTGACGAAACGCGCGGCGCGCGCGACGCGACATATTAGCGCGGGCTTGCGCGCGCCAGTGGCCGCGATCGGATGAGTGTCGCGCGGATGCTTCGGGTGACCCGCGCGCCGCTGCCCAGCGCGTCAGTCTTCGAGCCGCAGGCGCGCCATGTACGGCAGGTGATCGGAGAGCCAGGCGGTCTCCTGCGCGGGCTGGATCAGCTCGACGGGCTTGAGGCCCCGCACGAACATCTTGTCGAGCGCGAGCGCCGGCGAGAAGGCCGGAAAGGTCCGCGCCGGCTCGCCGAGCAGCGTCGCGACTTCCTGCAGCCCGTGCTCCGCGAAGAGCGGCACGGAGTCGTTGCGCCAGTCGTTGAAGTCGCCCGCCAGCACAAGCGGCCCCCGCGGCGCTTCCTTCACGATCCAGTGCGCGATCCAGTTCATCTGCCGCAGCCGCGCGCTGCGCGTGAGCGCAAGGTGCGCGCACAGCAGCGTGACGGACTGTCCGGCTACGTTTGCGCGCGCAACGAGCAGCCCGCGCCGCTCGAAACGGTGCGCGGAGATGTCCCAGCGTCCGCCCAGATCGAGCGGATGCGGCGAGAGAATCGCGTTGCCGTGCCGCCATGAAGGCTTGAATACGTTGGGCCCGAGGGCGATCTGCAATTCGAGCGCGGTGGCGATTTCGGTGGCCTGGCAGTGCCAGACGTCGTCGAGCGGGTCGCCCAGCTGCGCGCCGAAGGCCGAGGAGAGCACCGGTTGCGGCAAGCGGCGGGCCATCGCTTCCTGCAGAAACCACGCGTCGGCATGGGTGGACTGCACCCAGCGCCGCATGGCCTCCCAGGCCTCGAAGCCCAGCGGCGAGCGGCCCTTGTGCAGATTCCAGCTCACGGCGACGAAGTCTTTGCTCAGTGAGGTGTCGATGAGCGGTTGTTCGGGATTTCGCATGCGTTTTTTTCTAACAGATTGGGTCACGCCGGGTCGTGTGTTGGATCGGTGCGGTCACTGTGCGGATGGCGGCGCGAGCGTCGCGCGCACCCGGTACGCAAGCGAGGGGTTCTGGTCGACGAGCTGCCAGGTCACCCACTGCCCGTCGGGCACGATCAGGCCCGGATGGCTCGCGTTCACCTGGCGCGGCTGCGGCGGCAGCCGGCAGCCTTCGGGCGTAGTCGGCGCGGCGTCGTTTTCGAGCGTTTCCTGCGCCTCGACCGACAGGACGACCAGGTTCGCGCGCACCTGCAGCGGCGAAACGGTGATCGTGCGCGACAGATCGATGCTGCCTGCAGGCTGATCCTTGCAGCCCACGCTGTGCGAGACGACCTTGTGATGCGTGTCCGTGTGCGCCTGGCCGATCGAGGTCGTGCCACTGAACGCGTCGATTTGCTGGCCGTCGCGCATGACCTGCAGCTCCCACTGGACAGCGCCCTGGGTGACAGGCGCCGTCGCGGGCGCCACAGCGGTCCCGGCGGGCGCAGTGGGCGCAGTGGGCGGGGGCGTCACGGCGCGTGAG
>NZ_JAMBPS010000043.1:0-67624 GCF_024206515.1 Paraburkholderia sp. CNPSo 3281
GAAACAACACAACCCCAATTGAGCAACACCTCTTTACGCTTCTTCCCGATTGGCTGTGGCGCGATAACACCGCGACGCAGCAACCCGTCATGCCTGATGACCATAGCGAGCTGGTCCCACCCCTTCCCATCCCGAACAGGACCGTGAAACAGCTCCACGCCGATGATAGTGCGGATTGCCCGTGTGAAAGTAGGTAATCGTCAGGCTCCTTATGCTGTAACGTCCAGAACCCCGGTGTCTCCCAAAGAGCACCGGGGTTCTGGCGTTTGGGCTTCGGGGGCGGAAAACAAGAAAGCCGTCCAATGGACGGCTTTTTGCATTAACCCGCTTGCGCAAGCGCAGGCTTATTGCGTCGCCTTCTGCGCAACTGCTGCGACCGAGGCGTCCTTCACCAAAGCAACCTCATCTGCGACGTCCGCAAGCTGCTCCTGAGTCAATTCTTCAAGCAGCGCCAGGTCGCGCTCGATGACTTGCGGAAGATGCGCGCGCAAGAATTCCACCCACGTCTTGGTTTTCGCGTCGACGAACTTGCGCGATGGATAAAGCGCGTACACGTTCGTTTTTTGCAGCTTGTGCTGCGGCAGTACGCGCACGAGCGTACCGTTACGCAATCCTTCTATTGCCGAGTAGACCGGCAACATCCCGATCCCCATCCCCTCGCGTATCGCCACTGCGAGCGATTCCGCGATATTCACCTGCACCGGTCCGTCCACTTGCATCTCGACGCTGCCCTCGGGCCCCTCGAGTATCCACTCATGCGCCGGGAACGCCGGCGATTTGAGAATCAGACAGTCGTGATGTGAGAGATCGGCGGGTGTACGCGGCGCACCGTGCGTATGCACATACCCAGGCGACGCGCACAGAATGCTGTACGTCGAACCCAGCTGGTGCGAAACGAGATCGGAGTTCGGCAGCGATGACGCCGTGACCACCGAAACATCGCTGCTGCCCTCGAAGAGATCCGGCATGCGTTGCGAGAGCGTCAGTTCGACGGTGACTTCGGGATGCAGCGCGCGATAGCGCGAGATCGCCGGCAGCACGTACTGCTGACCAATACTCGCAAAGCTGTGCATGCGCAGCGCCCCGGCCGGGCGTTCATGCGCGCAGCTCGCTTCTTCTTCCGCGCTACCGACGTCCGCGAGAATCTGCGAGCAGCGCTTGAGATAGCGCTCGCCAGCGGGCGTGAGCGCAAGCCGGCGTGTCGAGCGGTTGAGCAGACGGGTGCGCAAATGCGCTTCGAGTTCGGATACCGCGCGCGACATCGCGCCGGTGGTCGAATCCAGTGACTGAGCCGCGGCGGTGAAGCTGCCCGCTTCCACGACGCGAACGAACACCCGCATGTTTTGTAACGTATCCATCAGACCTTCTTGACCTTCTTGTTCGGTACAGAAACGATATTGTCCGCCTGTCGGGGCGTGCCATTGTTGAGTGATCTGGAACGGAGGTTCCCCGCACGTCCTATTAATGCGGCGCAATGACGCTCCTACAATCGGCCCCTGTCTTCGAAACAGCCCGAGCGTTTGTCATGAGCCGCCAGCCTGCGATACATCGAGCGTTCGACTCGCGTCGGCGCGCGGAGATCATATGGCGCGCCGCCAGACGGGCGCTGCGTGACTGGCAGGCCAGCGACGGCGCGATCTGGATTCATCTGCTGAAAACGGTCGCGGCCGGCTTGCTTGCCATGGGCATCTCCATGCTGCTGGACCTGCCGCAGCCGCGCATCGCGATGACGACGGTGTTCGTCCTGATGCAGCCGCTCTCGGGCATGGTGTTCGCCAAGAGCTTTTATCGCATCGTCGGCACTGCGGTGGGAATGGTCGCGGCGGTGGTGCTGGGCGCCGTATTCGTCCAGCAGCCCGAGCTCTACATACTCGGGATGACGGGATGGGTGGCCGCATGTACGGCCGCCGCCATGAGGAATCGCCATTTTCGCTGGTACGGTTTCGTGCTCGCCGGCTATACGGCAGCGCTGATCGGCATTCCGCTCGTGATGCAGCCCAACGGTCTCTTTCTCGCCGCACTGGGCCGCGGCGCCGAAGTGGCCGTTGGCATACTCTGCTCGGGCATGGTCAGCGCGGTGATCGTGCCCCGGCAATCGGGCTCGCTGCTCGGTCGCACCCTGCGCTCACGCTATCTTAATTTTACTGCGTTCGCTGCGGCGGTGTTGGCTGGGCGGCTCGAAAGGGGCGCATTCGAAGGGCGATTTGCGAGTCTCGTCGACGATGTCGTCGGCTTCGAGGCCACGCGTGCTTTCTCATCTTTCGAAGATCCGACGATGCGCTCGCGCAGCGGCCTGCTTTCGCGCCTGAATTCCGAATTCATGGATGCCTGCGCGCGGCTGCACGCGTTGCGCCAGTTGCTCAAAAGGCTGCGCTGGAGCGACGCGGCGATCGCACCGCTCGCGCCATACTTCGGCGAGCTAGCGGCGCTGCTCGCACAACGGCCGAGCCGCAACGAAAGCGATCGCGCCTATGCGCGGCGACTCGCCGACGGGCTCGAAGCCTTCCAGCGCACGCTGCCGCGTCATGTGCGCGAGACGCGGCGGCCGCTCGAACACGCGTTGCCCGACGCGCTGCCCGACTTCGACACCTCGGCCGAACTCATCTATCGCTTTACGACTGAGGTCGTGCGCTACAGCCGCACGTGGGCATCGCTCATGGAGGCGCGTCCCGCGCAGGAGCCGCGCGCCGCGCGCTACGTGCCCCGCACGAGCTGGTACGTGGTGGCGTTCACCTTCGTGCGCACGGCCGTAGTGGTGGCGGCGCTGGGCTGGTTCTGGGTCGAGACCGACTGGCCGAGCGGCGGCCTTGCGATGATCGCGGCCGCGCTCACGTGCGCGCTCACCTCGTCGTCGCCGAACGCGTCGCGCATGGCCGTGCAGATGGCGGTCGGCGCGGGCTTTGCCGCCGTGACGGGCTATCTCTTCACCTGCTACGTCTATCCCAATGTCGATGGCTTTCCGCTGCTCTGCGCGACACTCGTTCCGGTGCTCGCCGTCGGCGCTTTTCTCGCCACGCGCTCGCGCATAGCGGGCTATGGCGTCGGCTTCTCGGTGTTCTTCTGCCTGCTGGCTGGTCCGGACAACGTGATCGCCTACACGCCGGATCTGCTGGTCAACAACGGCATCGCCGTCGTTGCCGCGATGCTGGTCGCTTCGCTCGCTTTCGCGGTGGTGTTTCCGCCGCACATGAACTGGCTCGTCGAGCGCATGTGCGTGTCGTTGCGCGGCCAGGTCGTGCTGGCTTGCCACGGGCAACGGGATGGCCTTGGGCAGCGCTTCCAGTCCGGTACGCACGATCTGATGCACCAGTTGAGGCTCTTGCTGAACGGGCGCCGCCAGGCGCACCGGCGCGCGCTGCGGTGGATGCTCGTGACGCTCGAAGTCGGGCACGCCGTGGTCGATCTGCGCAACGAGGCGCACGCGGCAGCCTGGCTCGACCTTCATGACGCGCGCTGGCCTATGGCTCTCGCGCGCGTACAGGAGGACATCGCGCATCTTTTCGAGAGCCCGGACGGGATCGCGCTCGACCGCGCGCTCAGCGCCGTGCGCGCCTCGACCTGGATCGCCCAGGAGGCGCTCGACACCGTGCATCACGAGCGGGAAAGGCGGCACGAGGTGCAACGGCTGCTGAGTCATCTGCACTTCATCCGCAGCGCGCTGCTCGACCGCGACGCGCCGCTCGGACCGCTCGCGCGCCGCGCACGCCGCACGCGTGCGCCGCACAGTTCGTTGAAAACACAATGAAAAAGCAGGCTTGTGCGATCTTGCTGCAGGCTGGAAATATGCCTTCCACCCCGCCCGCTTAATCAATTCGACCCTGAGTCATATAGTCACATCACTGCTTCGCAGTACCCGTTAGCACTGGAGAGTAAAATGAAGTCCCTGAAGATCGCTGTTCTTGCCTGTTCGCTGTTTGCCGCCGCCGCTGCTTATGCACAGAACGAAGCACCGGCAGCGAGCGTCCCCCAGCAGGTCGCGCAGTCCGCTGCCCCGCAAGTAGCGCAAGCGCCCGCCCACCGCGAAATCGTGAAGCCGGCAAAGAAGGATGAATGCGTCGGCCCGGTCAGCTTCTGCAATATCTATTTCGGTAGCTGAGATCGAGAGCACGCCAGCCATGTGCAGGCGCACGCTGAAAACTTGTGCCGCGACGCCTTCAAATGGGTGCCGCGGCTTTGCGCATTGCGGCTGCACAAAACACTGCAACAGTGTTTTGTGAAACGCGCAGTGCACGACCGCCGATGCAAGACCTGAAAATAGGCACGAGGCGATCAGAGAGTTTGTGGAGACTTTGATGTACGAAGACCGTATTCGTTGTGCCGCCTTGCGCGGGAAAATCACTTCGGCTGCCGAGGCGGCCCAACTCGTGCGCAACGGCATGCGCGTCGGCGCGAGCGGCTTTACGCGCGCGGGCGACACGAAAGCCGTGCCGCTCGAACTGGCGCGTCGTGCGCGCGAAGAGAAAGAGCCGCTGCGCATTACGCTGATGACGGGCGCCTCGCTCGGCCACGACGTCGATCGCATGCTGACCGAAGCGGGTGTGCTCGAGCGCCGTCTGCCGTTCCAGGTGGACGCGACGCTGCGCAAGGCGATCAACCGCGGCGAAGTGATGTTCGTCGACCAGCATCTTTCGGAAACCGTGGAGATGTTGCGCGCGAATCTGCTCGGCAAACTCGATCTCGCGATCATCGAAGCCGCCGCAATCACGGAAACCGGTGCGATCGTGCCCACCACGTCGGTCGGTAATTCGGCGAGCTTTGCGATTCTCGCGGAGAAGGTGATCGTCGAGATCAATCTCGCACAGCCGCTCGCGCTCGAAGGTCTGCACGACGTGTGGATTCCCGGCCGCCGCCCGCATCGCGATCCGCTGCCGATCGTACGCCCGCAAGACCGCGTGGGTACGACCGCCATCGAGATTCCGCCCGAGAAGATCGCCGCCATCGTCATCACGAACGAGGCGGACAGCCCGTCGACCGTGCTGCCCGCCGACGAAGAAACCGCGCGCATTGCCGGCCACCTCATCGAATTCCTGCAGCACGAAGTGAAGCACGGCCGCATGAGCGCGCAACTGCCGCCGCTGCAGGCCGGCATCGGCACGATCGCGAACGCCGTGCTTTCGGGCTTCGTGGATTCACCGTTCGAAGCACTTATGATGTACTCCGAAGTATTGCAGGACTCGACGTTCGATCTGATCGATTCCGGCAAGATGGTATTCGCATCGGGCGCCTCGATGACGCTTTCCGCGCAGCGCCAGGCTCAGGTGCTCGCCGAACTCGACCGCTATCGCGACAGGCTCGTGCTGCGTCCGCAGGAAGTGAGCAACCATCCCGAAGTGATTCGCCGCCTCGGCTTGATTGCGCTGAACACCGCGCTCGAATGCGACATTTACGGCAACGTCAATTCCACGCACGTGGGCGGCACGCACATGATGAATGGCATTGGCGGCTCGGGCGATTTCGCGCGCAACGCGTCGTGCGCGATCTTCGCGACCAAGGCGATTGCGAAGGACGGCCGCATTTCCAGCATCGTGCCGATGGTGCCGCACGTCGATCACAACGAGCACGACGTGGACGTGATCGTCACCGAGCAGGGTCTGGCCGATCTGCGCGGACTCGCGCCGCGCGAGCGTGCAAACCTCGTGATCGAGCGTTGCGCGCATCCGCTCTATCGCGACCTGTTGCGCGACTACTATCGCGACGCACTCAAGATCGGCGGCCAGACGCCGCACGATCTCGCGCGCGCGTATGAAATGCATCTGCGCTTCAATCAAACGGGTTCGATGCTGCCCGAAGCGATGGGCGGACTCGTCGCAAACGCATAAGGCCCAGGGCGCTCGCCATTCAGAAGCACACGAAACAAAACGGGAGCACCGGAAACGGTGCTCCCGTTCTTCATGGAAAGCGCGAATTCGCTACGCTCGTCGCACGAGGCGGATGATGAAGAGCAGAATGACCGCGCCGACAATGGCGGTAATGATCGAGCTGATGATGCCGGCGCCGATATGAATGCCGAGCACCCCGGCAAGCCAACCGCCGATGAACGCGCCGACAATGCCGACGATGATATCGACGAACAATCCGAAGCCGCCGCCTTTGACGAGAACGCCAGCGAGCCAGCCTGCAATAGCGCCGATGATGAGCCAGGCAATGATGCCGTGTTGCATATGAATAGACTCCCCTTGTTGGCGTGAAAGAATCACGGTGAGTGCAGCTTAGTCCAAGGGCGAATACGCGTCCATGAAACGCGGCCAGAATTGACAGTTCTTAAAAACTGCCGCCGATAGTTTTAAAAAACGCAACGAATCGGAAATGTATTCGTAAGGAATGCCGGCGGACGCCATGCGCAAGCCTCACTCGGGCGCGATTTCGGGTTCCGCGGCGGTCCAGCTTACGCTGGAGACGCCTTTCTCCATGCTCAGGCGGCTCGCCATGAGTTCCAGCTTCGACTGGTACTTCGGATGCAGGCGCATCGTTGCCGTCACGCGCAGGCGCGGCGGATCGCCGGCCAGGTCCTCGCTCGTGAGGCTCTGGAATGAAAGCGGTGTGGAGTATAAAGAATTTGAAAGCAACGTGCGGATATGGACTTCGTCCTCTTCGCGGCAAACCACCGTAAGCACATAGGCGCGCACAAGATCCGCATTCGAAATGGGCGACGCGTTGATGATGCGGCTCACCTCGCGCAGCACGGTATTCGTAAGCAGTACGACAGCGGTGCCGGCCACCGCCGGGCCGTAATGGCCCGCTCCGCACAGCACGCCCACGGCCGCCGAACACCAAAGCGTCGCCGCAGTATTGATGCCCTGAATCGAGCCCTTCTCGCGCATGATCACGCCGCCGCCGAGAAAGCCCACGCCAGAGACGACATAGGCCGCGATTTGCGTCACGCCGGTCGAGCCATTGCCGGTCAGTACGCCGAGCGTGACGAACAGGCATGCGCCGCTTGCCACGAGCGTGATCGTGCGCAGACCGGCCGTGCGTTGGCGAATCTGGCGTTCGAGGCCGATGGCGACGCCGCAGGCGAACGCCGCGAGAAGGCGCAGGGCGAATTCGAGAGTCATCGTTTTGTCATGAAAGCGCAGGGCGGCCGCACGCCATGCGGCTCTCGCGCAAGGCGTGGCGGGGTGCATTGCAGTAGGCCCCGGGGGCTCGTGGATCATACGCGGGACGGGGCTTTGCGCCAAGCTGTCCGCGCTGTCATGTTCGAGTCAGGATCAGGCCACGGCTCGTGAGCGAAACTAGTTTCATTCGTATGGAGATGGGAAGGCAGGCCGAATGAACGGGAGTTTCTGATGGATACGCTGCGCAATATGCGGGTCTTCGTGCGAGTGGTGGAGTCCGGCAGTTTCACGCGCGCTGCGGCGAGCGAAACGATGACGACCGCGCAGGTCTCGCGCGCGGTCACCGACCTGGAGTCGCGGCTGCGCACGCGGCTTCTGAACCGGACCACGCGGCGCATGTCGCTGACCGAAGCGGGCGAGCGCTACTTCCAGAGCTGCAAGCGCATTCTTGCCGACATCGAGCAGGCCGAGGCCGAAGCCGCCGCTGCGCACGCGAATCCAGCGGGCAAGCTGCGCGTGTACGGCGGCACGAGTTTCGGGCAGCACTATGTGATGCCGCTCATCGCGCGTTATCAGCAGCATTTGCCGGAGGTCTCGGTCGATCTCACCATCGCGCAGCAGATGCCCGACATCATCGAGGAGGGCTTCGATGTGGCGGTCGTGGTGGCCGCCGAACTCGAGGACTCCGCGCTGATCTCCCAGCATCTGGGCAGCACCGCTGCCATTCTCTGCGCCTCGCCTGCGTATTTGCGCACGCGCGGCGAGCCGCAATCGTTCGACGACCTCGAGGCGCATACCTGTCTGCACCTGACCGATGCGAGCCTGCCCGCCGGCCAATGGGTTTCGGAGGGGCCGCTTGGCGAGACCTTCCGGCATACGGGCGTGACGCCGTTCCAGGTGAACAATCCCGAAGCGCTTGCGCTCGCCATACGCGAAGGCATGGGCATCGGCCCGCTGCCGGTGCCGGTGGCGCTGCCCGGTCTCGCCGACGGCACGCTGGTGCGCGTGCTGCCCACGCACACCCTGCAAAAGCTCAACATCTACGCGCTGTACGCTTCGCGCCGGTATCTGGACGCGAAGATCCGCACCTTCGTCGAGTTTCTGCGCGAGAAGGTGCCGCTCGTCCTTGCCGAGCAGGAAGCTGCGCTCGCCACCTGCGACGAGCCGCTTCGCGACGTGGATGCACACGCGGGCCCACGAGGGACGCGTGCGCGCAGCGGCCGCGGCCGCAGTCACAACACGCACGACCTGGAGCGCCTGCGTCTTGTGAACTGAAGCAGTTAAAGAAGTCTTCGCGAAGCGCGTGTTCGTTACGGCGCGTTTCGCGACTGCGGATTTCCGGTGCTTCGCGACGCTACAGCGCCGATCTATCTGCGTTCCCGTGCGCTTTCGCGCGTCTCGCGCGTTGCCTGTCAGTTTCGCCATATTGGCGACAGCGACCTGCCACCGCCATTGCCTATGATGCGGCACCCGCTGGATGAATGCGTCCCCGTCTCAACCCTCGCCTGAGTTGTCCGAAACACTGACATGTGGATTGTCAATCTCGCGCTGAAGCGACCGTACACGTTCATCGTGATGGCCATCCTGATCGTGCTGGCCACGCCGTTCGTGCTCATGTCGATGGCCACCGACGTGCTGCCGAACATCAATATCCCGGTCATCAGCATCATCTGGTCGTACAACGGCTTTTCCGCGAAGGACATGGCCGATCGCATCACCTCGGTCAACGAGCGCAGCCTCACGACCACGGTGAGCAATATCGGGCACATCGAGTCGCAGTCGCTGCCCGGCATCGCCATCATCAAGCTGTTCCTGCAGCCGGGTGCGAGCCTGCAAACCGCGATCGCGCAGGCCGTTGCATCGGAGCAGGCGCAGGTGAAGCAGATGCCGCCCGGCGCGACGCCCCCGCTCGTCATCAGCTATTCGGCCTCGAGCATTCCGGTGATCCAGCTCGGCCTCTCCAGCAAGTCGATGAGCGAGCAGGCGCTCGCCGACGTCGCGATGAACTTCCTGCGCCCGCAGCTCATTACGATTCCGGGCGCGCAGGTGCCTTACCCGTATGGCGGCAAGACGCGCGTGATCTCCGTGGACCTCGACACGCGCGCGCTCATTTCGAAGGGCCTCACGCCTGCCGATATCGTCAATGCCGTCAACGCGCAGAACCTGATTTTGCCGACGGGCACGGCCAAGCTCGGGCAGACCGAATATCGTGTCGACACCAATGCATCGCCCGAAACGCTGGCCGGGTTGAACCGCATTCCCGTGCAGACGGTGAACGGCGCGACCACCTATCTCGGCGACGTGGCGCACGTGCGCGACGGCTTCACGCCGCAGACCAACGTCGTGCGCCAGGACGGCCAGCGCGGCGTGCTGATGTCGATCCTCAAGACCGGCGACGCATCGACGCTGCAGGTGGTGGGCGCACTGAAGGACCTGCTGCCGAAGGCGCGCGACACGCTGCCGGCCGACCTGGTCGTCAAGCCGCTGTTCGACCAGTCCGTCTTCGTTTCCGCCGCCGTGCAGGGCGTGGTGCGCGAAGCGCTCATCGCGGCCGTGCTCACGGCGGCGATGATCCTGCTCTTTCTCGGCAACTGGCGCAGCACGCTCATCATCGCGGTGTCGATTCCGCTGTCGATTCTCTCCTCGATCATCGCCCTCTATGCGCTTGGGGAGACTATCAACATCATGACGCTTGGGGGCCTCGCGCTCGCGGTCGGCATCCTGGTCGACGACGCCACGGTCACGATCGAAAACATCGAGCGGCACCTGCATCTGGGCGCGAAACTGCACGACGGCATTCTCGAAGGCGCGGGCGAAATCGCGGTGCCCGCACTCGTCTCGACGCTGTGCATCTGTATCGTGTTCGTGCCGATGTTCTTCCTCACCGGCGTGGCGCGCTTTCTGTTCGTGCCGCTCGCGGAAGCCGTGGTGTTCGCGATGATCGCGTCGTACATCCTTTCGCGCACGCTGGTACCGACGCTCGCCATGCTGCTCTTCGAGGGCCACGATCCCACCGCGCATGCGCAGCGCGCCCAGCGCTCGCTCTTCGCGCGCATACACTGGCGCTTCAATCATGCGTTCGAGCGCGTGCGCGCCAATTACATTGCGCTATTGAGCTTACTGCTCTCGCGCCGCAAGCTTTTCGGGGGCACCTTCCTCGCGTTTTGCCTGCTTTCGCTCGTCCTCGTATTCTTCCTTGGCCGCGACTTCTTTCCTTCGGTCGATGCGGGCAATATTCGTTTGCATATGCGTGCGCCAACGGGCTTTCGCATCGAGGAAACCGCGCGCCTGGCCGACCAGGTGGAGCAGGTGGTTCGCGAAGTCGTGCCGCCCGGTCAACTCGAAACGATCGTCGACAACCTCGGCCTGCCGTATAGCGGCATCAACCTCTCGTACAGCAACGCGGGGACCATGGGCACGCTCGACGGCGAAATCCAGATCGCGCTGAAGCCCGATCACGATCCCTCGCGCATTTATATCGACAAGCTGCGGACCTTGCTGCCGCAACGTTTTCCGGGCGTCGAGTTCTTCTTCCAGCCCGCCGACATCATCACGCAGATTCTCAACTTCGGTCAGCCCGCGGCGATCGACGTGCAGGTGGTGGGCGCAAACCTGAACCAGGACATGGCGCTGGCGAGCACGCTGCTCAAGCAGGTACGGCAACTGCCGGGCGCCGTCGATGCGCACATCGAGCAGCGCAACGACGAACCCGCGCTCACGCTCGCCATGGACCGCACGCGCATGCAGCAGTTGAACCTGAGTCCGCAAAACGTAGCGCAGGACGTGCTGATCGCGCTCTCGGGCAGCACGCAGACTTCGCCCGCGTTCTGGGTGAGCCCGCAAAACGGCGTGGAATATCCGCTCACGGTGCAAACGCCGCAGTATCGCGAAACCTCCATGAACGAAGTGATGGGCACGCCCGTTTCCGCGCGTGCGACGAATCCCAATGCGCCGCTGCAACTCGTGAGCAACCTCGTGCAGCTCGAGCCGCACGGGGGGCCGGCCATCGTCACGCACTACAACATCCGTCCCGTGATCGACCTGCTCGTGAGCGTAGAGGGCAGCGATCTGGGTTCCGTGGGCGTGAACATCAACGACATCATCCGGCATGTGCAGGCGCACGCGCCGCGCGGCACGACCATCACCATGCGCGGGCAGATCGGCACGATGCGTTCGTCGTACGTGGGTCTGGGCGTCGGCATTGCGATGGCGGTGGTGCTCGTGTATCTGCTGATCGTCGTGAACTTCCAGTCGTGGGCCGATCCGCTCATCATCATCAGCGCGCTGCCCGCTGCGCTCGCGGGCATTGCGTGGATGCTGTTCATCACCGGCACGCACCTGAGCGTGCCAGCGCTCACCGGCGCGATCATGACCGTGGGCGTCGCGACCGCGAACAGTATTCTCGTGGTCTCGTTCGCGCGGCAGCGTCTTGCCGCTGGCGCGTCGCCGCTTGCCGCCGCGCTCGAAGCGGGCGCCACCCGCATACGCCCCGTGCTGATGACGGCGTTCGCCATGATGATCGGCATGGTGCCGATGGCGCTCGGCCTCGGCGAAGGCGCGGAGCAGAATGCGCCCCTCGGGCGCGCGGTGATCGGCGGCCTGCTGTTCGCTACGGTCTCCACGCTATTGTTTGTACCCCTGATGTTTGCGACCGTGCATACCCGGCTCGCCCACCGCGCCGCCGCGAAACGCGAGCGCGCGGCGCAGCGCCGCGGTGCACGAGGCGATACCCGTTAAGTCATTATGGCCGAAGACATGAACGAACCTCACCACCATTCATCGCTCGACATCGCCGTGGGCGGCGAGCAGGGCATGGACCTGCCGGCGCGCGGCCAGGCGGGCAAGCGTGCGCGCTTTGCGTTGATCGTGGTCGCGCTGCTGCTGGCTGCGGGCGCCACGCGCACGATCGTGTCGAACCTCATGAACGCCCACCATCTCGCCGACGTCACGAAGCAGAACGCGAAGCAGTACGTGAGCGTCGTGCAACCGGTGGCCGCGGGCACGGACGGCCGCATCGTGCTGCCGGGCACGCTGCGCGGCTTTGTCGAAGCGCCGATCTACTCGCGCGCAAACGGCTACGTGCGGCGCTGGTACGCCGATATCGGGGCGCATGTGCAACAAGGGCAGTTGCTCGCCGAGATCGATACGCCCGAGATCGATCAGGAACTCGCCCAGGCGCAGGCACAGCGCGATCAGGCCGCCTCGACGCTCGCGCTCGCGAAGACCTCGTTCGATCGCGCACAGCAATTGCGTCAGCGCGATGCGGTCTCGCAGCAGGAACTCGACGACCGCCAGGGCGCCTTCAACACGGACCAGGCCAATCTCGCCGCCGCCGCCGCGAACGTGCGCCGCCTCACGGAGATGAAGTCGTTCCAGCGCATCGTCGCGCCGATCACGGGCATCATCACGCAGCGCAACGTCGATATCGGCGACCTCGTGAACGCGGGCAACGGCGGGGCGGGTCATGCGCTCTTTTCGATCGCGCAGTCCGACCCGCTGCGACTCTACCTCGACGTGCCGCAGACCTACGCGCAGCAGGTAGCGGTCGGCCAGCACGTGAGCGTGACCGAGCAGGAGCTGCCGGGCGTCACCTTCGACGGCACCGTCACGCGCACGGCGCAGGCCATCAACGTGGCCACGCGCACGCTGGAGGCCGAAATCTCGCTGCCCAATCACGACGGCAAGCTGCTGCCCGGCGCCTACGTGCAGGCCGCCCTGCAGACTGACGCGAAGGGCTTGCTCACGGTGCCGGGCAACACGCTGCTGTTCCGCTCGGAAGGCCCGCGTCTTGCAGTCGTCGATGCGAATGGCAAGATCAAGCTCAAGGCGGTGGAAATCGCGCAGGACCTCGGGCAGACGCTCGAAATCAGCGGCGGGCTGGCGCCAACCGATCGCGTCGTGCTCAACCCGAGCGACTCGATCGCGGATGGCGACAGCGTGGTCGTGGTCGCGCCGAACAAGACCGAATCGGCGCGCGAGGCCGCCAGGCGGAGCGCGACGTGACGATGCGGCAAAACACGCGGCAACGGCCGCTCGCTTACGTGACGGCGCTAGGCGCGCTTGGTCTCGCGGCTTGCACCGTGGGCCCCGACTATCACGCACCGCAAACGCAAAGCCCCGAGGCCTGGCGTGTCGATTCCGCCGATTCATACTGGCACGCGGCGCAGCCTTCGCATGCGCCGCTCGACCCGCTGTGGTGGAAGGCATTCGAGAACGCCGAGCTAGACAGTCTGGAAACCGCGGCGCTCGCCGAGAACCAGACGCTGCGCGTGGCCGCCGCGCACTATGCGCAGGCTCGCGCGACGCTCGCTTCGGTGTCGTCGCAGCAAAGCCCGCAGGTCGGGCTCGACGCGGGCCTCGCGCGCGAGCGCATTTCCGCGAACCGGCCGCTCACGAACTACGCGACGCCCAACACGTCGACCGTGCAGAACCAGGTGAGCGTCGGCGCGACCGTGAGCTACGAGCTGGACCTGTTCGGGCGCATCCGGCGCATGGTGGAGTCGGCGCAGGCGTCGACGCAACAGGCCGGCGACGATCTCGCCAACGCGCGCCTCGTGCTCACCGCCGAACTCGCCACCGACTATTTCGCCATGCGCGAACTCGACAACGAGATCGACGTGGTGAACCGCTCGGCGCAACTGCAGCAAAAGGCTCTCGATTTCGTGACCGCGCAGCACGATCTCGGCGCGGTTTCCGGTCTGGAACTGCTGCAGCAAAAAGCCCAGCTGGCGGCGACGCAAACCCAGGTGCATCTGCTCGAAAACCAGCGGCAGCAGGAGCAGAACGCCATTGCCGTGCTAGTCGGCAAGCCCGCGCCCGAATTCACGATTGCGCAGAAGCTCACGCCGCTGCCGATGCCCGCGCTTCCCACCGGGCTGCCGAGCGAGCTGTTGCAGCGGCGGCCCGACGTGGCCTCGGCCGAGCGCGCGATGGCTGCGGCCAATGCGCAGATCGGCGTGGCGCGCTCCGCGTACTTTCCGGACATCACGCTTTCGCCCACTTTCGGCTGGGAATCGACGCGTTTTGGCGGTCTTTTTTCCGTGCCGAGCCTCATGTGGTCGGTGGGCGCGACGGCCAGCGAGGTGGTGTTCGACGGCGGCAAGCGTGCGGCGGGCGTGGATTTCGCGCAGGCCGGCTACGAGTCAGCCCAGGCGTCTTATCGTCAGACCGTGCTCACCGCGTTCCAGGAGGTGCAAAATGCGGTAACGGGCCTTTCGGTGCTGGAACGCGCCTCGACCGATGGCCAGGCGGCCGTGGACGACGCACGCAAGTCCTTCGATCTCGCCAACGACCGCTATCAGGGCGGGCTCGTCGCGTTCATCGACGTGCTAAACGCGGAGCAGCAGTTGCTTGCCAGCGAGCGCCAGGAAGTGCAGATTCACGGCCAGCAGGTCGCCACGGTGGTCTTTCTCGCGAAGGCGCTGGGCGGCGGCTGGAGCGCCGACGACCGCGAGATGGCCTGCAGCGCGGGCACCTGCCGCGCAGTGCCGAAGGCAGAGGGCAGAAGCTGAGTCGCATGCAAGGACTGAAAGCGGGGCATACAAGAGGGCTTGAGCGGGCCCGGCACCAGGGTATATAAAAGCGCGCAACGGCGGTCACGCGCCGCGTCGGCCGGCAACGCCAGGGCAGCGCGCAAAGAGGAGGGCGGGCATGAAAGTATTGGTAATCGAAGACGAGCGCAAGGTCGTGGACTATTTGCGCAGCGGACTCACGGAGCAGGGCTGGGTCGTGGACGTTGCCATGGACGGCGAGGAAGGCGCGTGGATGGCCACGGAGTACGACTTCGACGTGATCGTGCTCGACGTCATGCTGCCGAAGCTCGACGGCTTCGGCGTGCTGCGCGCCGTGCGCACGAAGAAGGACACGCCGGTCATCATGCTGACGGCGCGCGACCGTGTGGACGACCGTGTGCACGGCCTGCGCGACGGCGCCGACGACTATCTCACGAAGCCGTTCTCGTTCCTCGAACTCGTCGAGCGGCTGCGCGCGCTCACGCGGCGCGCGCGCACGCAGGAGTCCACGCTGATTTCGGTGGGCGATCTGCAGGTGGACCTCATCAGCCGCCGCGCGACGCGCGACGGCGTACGCCTCGATCTCACGGCGAAGGAATTCCAGTTGCTTTCGGTGCTCGCGCGGCGGCGCGGCGAGATTCTCTCCAAGACGCTCATCACCGAGCTGGTCTGGGACGTGAATTTCGAAAGCAACGCGAACGTGGTGGAAACGGCGATCAAGCGGCTGCGCGCCAAGCTCGACGGCCCGCACGCGGCGAAACTGCTGCACACCATACGCGGCATGGGCTACGTGCTCGAAATGCGCGAGGAAGGAGGCCAGACGTCATGAAACGCTCGATCTCGCTGCGGCTTTCGGCGATGTTCGCAGCGGTGTCGCTCATCGTGTTCACGCTCACGGGCGCGGGCCTCTTCTTCCTGATGCAGCGTCAGCTCTTCAACGAGCTGCGCGAAACGCTCGACACGCGCGCGCGCATTGCGAGCCTGATCATTTCGCACGCACCGGACGTGCAGAAGTGGGCCTTCGTGCAGGAAAAGCTGCGCGACCTCTCGCCCGCGGATAGCCGCATGCATTACTACGTCGAAGGCCCGGATCCGCGCTTTCGTTTCGGCACGCCCATCGTCGGCAAGGTCACCGGTGACGTGGGCCCGAATCATGTGCTCGTGCGCCCGCCGGGTTGCAGCTACGACATCATCACGACGACCTTTATCGTGCCCGCGAGCGGTGACCGGCCCCAGGTGAAACTCGTGGTCGGCAGCGACTGTGTGCGCACCGAAGGCATGCTGCGGCGCTTTGGCATTGCGCTCGGCGTGCTGATCGCGCTGTCCACCATCGCGGTCGCGCTGCTGAGCCGCGCGGTGACGCGCTTCGGACTTGCGCCGCTCACGCGCCTCTCGCGCGAAGCCTCGCAGTTGAGCCCCTCGAACCGGCGCCAGCGGCTGCATGCGGACGAGCTGCCCGAGGAACTGCACGAACTCGCCACGTCGTTCAATGGCGCGCTGGAGCGTCTCGACAAGGCTTACGAGCGCCTCGAGTCGTTCAACGCCGACGTGGCGCACGAGTTGCGCACACCGGTGAGCATCCTGATTGGCCAGACCCAGGTGGCGCTCACGCGCGACCGTTCGGTCGAGCAGCTGCAACAGACGCTGCAATCGAATCTTGAGGAATTCGAACGATTGCGTGTGATCGTGAACGACATGCTGTTCCTCTCGCGCAGCGATCGCGGCGAACGCGCGACGGACCTCACGGAAGTGTCGTTGCGCTCGGAGATCGAACGCATGCTCGATTTTCTGGAAATGCCGCTGGAAGAGGCGCAACTGCGCGTTGAAGTGCAAGGCGACGCGCGTGCATGGGTGAATACGTCGCTGATCGGGCGCGCCGTGAGCAACCTGTTCGTCAACGCGATCCAGCATTCGCAGTCCGGCACGACGCTGCGCGCCACGGTCGCGCCGCAGAACGGTCACGTTGAGATCGCCGTTTCGAATCCCGGCGAGCCGCTCGATCCGGTGACGCGCGAGCATATTTTCGACCGCTTCTACCGCATTCAGGAGGCGCGCTCGAACAGCCACGAAAATCACGGGCTCGGGCTGTCGATCGTCAAGGCCGTGGCGGAAATGCACGGCGGCACGGTGTTCGTGCGCAGCGCAGACGGCGTCAACACGTTCGGGTTTTCGGTGGCCGTGGACGGCGCCGAAGCACCCGAAGCGCCCGTTGCCGGTATTGCACGCCAGGGCCGCGCCGGCGTGCCGCTGCACGTTTCGCCCTAGCGCTGAACTAATGCGGCCCGGAAGCTGCGCTTACACGGGCTCGTCTTCCACGGGCGTGCTTTCGTTTTCGATGTAGTGCTGGTCCTTGCGCAGCAAGTCCCAGCAACTGATGAAAAGCGCGGCGACGAGCGGCCCGATCACGAAGCCGTTGATGCCCATGAGCGAAATGCCGCCGAGCGTCGAGATCAGCACGACCCAGTCGGGCAGGCGCGTGTCCTTGCCCACGAGCAGGGGGCGCAGCACGTTGTCCACAGTGCCGATCACGACGGAGCCGAAGATGATCAGCCCGACCCCCTTCGCCACCGCGCCAGTGGAGAGGAAGTAGATCGCAATGGGCCCCCACACGAGCGCCGCGCCCACGGCGGGCAACAGCGAGAGCAGCATCATCACGAAGCCCCACAGGAGCGCGCCCTGAATGCCGAGCACCCAGAGCGCGATACCGCCCAGCCCGCCCTGCACGACCGCCACCGCCACATTGCCCTTCACCGTCGCGCGGATCACCGTCGTGAACTTGCGCATGAGATGCAGTTTGTGCTGCTCGTCGAGCGGAATGGCGTCGCGCACGAGCCGCGAAATTTCGCGGCCGTCGCGCACGAGGAAGAAGAACAGATAGAGCATCACGCCAAAGCTCACCAGAAATTGCAGCGTGTTCTGCCCGACGGAGAGTGCACGCGTGGCCACGAACTGGCTGATCTGCGCGGCGCCCGCAGAAAGGCGCTGCTGCAGCCCCGGCAGATCCATGAGGTTGTAGCCCGCGAGCAGGTTCTGAATCGACTCGGGCATGGCATGGACGATCTGCGTGAAGTACGCGCCGAAGTCGAGGCTGCCGCTGCGCACCTGCTGATACGCCGAGGCGACCTGCTGCACCAGCGTGGCCGTCACCAGCGTGAGCGGAAAGATCACGATGACGAGGCAGATGGTGAGCGTAATGAGCGCGGCGACATTGCGCCGCCGCCCGAGCCGCGCGACGAGCCGGCGCTGCACGGGCTGGAAGATCAATGCGAGTATGGCGCCCCAGAGCACCGTGCTGAAGAACGGCGCGAGGATGAAGCAAAGCGCAATGGACACCGTGAACAGCAGCAAATAGAACGATGTCTGGTGAAGGTGCTTGTTGCCTTCCATGTGCGATGAATTCCAGTTAAAGCGGCCAGGCGGACGAACGGCGGCATCGTCCGATGATACCGGCAAGGCCGCGCGGGCCGTCGGGCGCAGCGCGCCCAGGGGATCACTGTGCGCCCACGAGCCGCACGCGCGTGATTTCCGAAGGCGCGCCAAGGCGCTTGGGCGGCCCCCAGTAGCCCGTGCCGCGGCTCGTGTAGACCCAGAGGCTGCCGAGCTTTTCGAGGCCCGCCGTGAACGGCTGCTGCAGCCGCACGAGAAAATTCCACGGGAAAATCTGGCCGCCGTGCGTGTGGCCGGAGAGTTGCAGCGTGAAGCCCGCGTCGACGGCGGCGTGGGCCGTGCGCGGCTGGTGCGCGAGCAGCACGCGCGTGTTGACGTCGGCGGGCGCGCCGCGCAGCGCTTCCGCCGGATCGCTGCGGTGCGCGGGATCGAACTGGCCGCCCGTGTAGTCGGTCACGCCGGCCAGCACGAGCCGCGCGCCGCCATGCTCGATCACCACATGCTGGTTCATCAGCACCGTGAGGCCGATGCGGCGGAACTCGGCAATCCAGGCGTCTGCGCCCGAATAGTACTCATGGTTGCCGGTCACGAGATACACGCCGTGATGCGCGTTGAGCTTGCCGAGCGGCGCCGTGTGGTCGGCGAGATGCGCCACGCTGCCGTCCACCACGTCGCCCGTGATGGCGACCACGTCGGCGTCGAGCTGGTTCACGGCGCGCACGATGGCATCGACGTAGCCGTGCTTGATCGTCGGCCCGACGTGGATGTCGCTCAGTTGCACGATGGTGAAGCCGTCGAGCGCGGCGGGCAGGCCGCGAATCGGCACCTCGACGTTGCGCACGCGCGCACGCCGCCGCGCGTTGAAGAAGCCGAACCCGGAGGAGAGGAACGCAAGCACGATCACCGCGGCGGCGCTCACGGTGCGCCAGCCGGCGAGATCGATGGCCTTGGGCCAGAGCGCCTCCACTGTCATGGCCGAGGCGAGCACGATGTCGCGCGCGATCGTCAGCATGAGCAGCGACGAGAAGAAGCCCATGGCGAGCATGCCGATCCAGGCGAGGCGGTCGCCGAGCGGCTGGCGCTTGAAGCGCCGCGCAAGCATGCCGGGCGGAATGAACAGCACCGAGAGCACGAGCCACAGCACGGCGAGCCATTTGCCGGCGGCGGCCACGGGCAGGTCGGGAATCAGGCGAAAGCCGACATAAGCATGCAGCAGCACGCCGATGGCAATGAAGCGGACCAGAAACGAGAGTCGGGGCATGGCGGCGCAAACGGATGGGAGCGGACCGACGCGGGTTGGCGCGCCGGGCACGGCGCGCTGCAGCAAAGCCCAGTCGTCGAGGCCCGCTCGGAAACCCGGTGGACGGGGCAGCACAGGTAGGCTGCGTTGCATTTTACCGGCGCAGCAGACTTCGTGCCGCTCGGTGGCGGCGGTTTTCGGATGGGTATGCTGCAACGCAGCATGAAGGGGTTGATCGTTCACGCTAGAACATACATGCATGCGTGTATGCATGCGCCTTGATGCTTTATCGCCTGCGCGTGTGGCAGTGCGGCATTTCCCTGGATTGCCAGCGCGATCTCACTCGTCGCATTATGTTCTCGTGGGGCCGGGCACACTCTATTAAACGTCCATTGAATCGGCTCCTGCGATGGACTATGCTCAAAATGAGGCCCGCGCGGTTCCGGGCGCTCTGGGGAGACGGATCATGAAAGGTATCCGGCCGGTCGCACATGGGCTGCATGAGGGTCTGCATGGTCGTCACGTCGGGCGCGAGGGCAGCCATGTCATGCTGCCGATGGTCGGGCTCTCGATCATGGCCATCGCGCTGTATATCGCGGTCAAGCGCATCGATATTCTCGAAATTGGCCGAAGCGCGTTATTCGATGTCGTAATGGTGTTCGTCGCGCTCGGTATCGCGGGCATGTTCGGCGTGCTGGGCGCCTGGCTGCGATCCCGCACCACCGACGAACCCGCCGAAGGCTTCTGCTTCATCGGCGCGCTCATCGGCGCGGCGGTGTTCTACATCGCGCTGCTCACCTGAGTCGTTTGCTTGCAGTGTCGGTTGATTCGCTATCCTGCGGGAAGCGAGGGCGCGCGGCGGCCAGGTCCGCGCCATGCGAAACTGCGTGTTTTCCCGCTCGATTGAAGCACGCTCGATGTTTGATCTTTTCGACGATTCGCCTGCCCCCGACGTGGCATGGCATCCGTCATGGCTCGCGCCAGAGGCGGCCGCCGAGGCGCTCGCGCGCATCATCGCCGAGGCCGACTGGCGCCAGGAACGCATCCGTACGCCTGGCGGCTGGGTGGACCAGCCGCGCCTCACGGCCTGGCAGGGCGACCAAGGCGCGGTGTACGTCTATTCAGGCATCCGAAACATCCCGCAGCAGTGGACCCGCCAGGTCGCCGAGCTACGCGACGCCGTCTCGGCGCTTTGCGGCGTGCGCTTCAACAGCGTGCTGCTCAACCGTTACCGCACGGGCACGGACAGCATGGGCTGGCACGCGGACCACGAACCCGAACTCGGCCCCGAGCCGGTGATCGCCTCGCTGAGTCTCGGCGCGACGCGGCGCTTCGACTTGCGCCACAACGCGACGGGCGTGGTGCGTTCTTTCCCGCTGACGAGCGGCAGCCTGCTCGTGATGCAGGGAAAGACCCAGGCGCAATGGCGCCATCGCGTGCCGAAGGAGCCTGCCGTGAGCGGCGAGCGGGTGAATCTCACGTTTCGTCTGGTAACGCCGGGTTTGCGGAAATAGGCGTCGAGAACGCTGTAGATGGGTGATAAATCGCCGATCTTCGACGCGAAGTCTACGCGCGCACGAGCGGCTTTTCGCTAAAAAGCGAATAAGAATTTATGCGCATAAACGCCAAAGTCGGCATTGGCGCGGCGATCAGACGTCCTCGCCGAGCCGGCGCCGCACGATCGCGACGAGACGCTCCAGCGGCAAACCCGAGCCCGCGAGCGCGGTCACCTCGGGATACTGCTCGCGCGCGATGTCCGTGAGCACCTGGCCGGGCGGCGCTTCGACCAGCACGCTTGCGCCCGATTCGATCATGACCGTAAGCGCGTCGTACCAGCGCACTGTGAAGCGCATGTTGGTGGCGAGATCGGCGCGGATGGCGTCGGCGTCGTAGAGCGGCCGGCCGCCGCGATTGTCGACATACACGCTACGCGGCGTACGAAACGGGATGTCGCGTGCCCACTCGGTGAGCGTATCGGCGGCATCGGCCAATAGTTCGCAATGCGAAGGAACGGCCACTGCGAGCCGTTGCGCCTTGCGCGCGCCAGCGGAGAGCGCACGGGCCGCAAAGGCTTCGAGCGCGCCATCGGCGCCGGCTACGACGATCTGGCGCGGCGCGTTGACGTTCGCCACGTACACTCGCTCGCCGCCTTCACCTGCATGCGCATCCGCGAGCGTTTCCACTTGCGTCTCGCTCAGCCCCGCGACGGCCGTGAGGCCATAGCCCGATGGCCACGCGTTTTCCATCAGCTCGGCGCGTTTGCGCACCATGTGCAGCGCGTCGCCAAACCCCAGGGCCTCGCAGTTTACCGCGGCCGCATAAGCGCCCACGGAAAGCCCGGCGCTGAATTGCGGCGCGAGTCCTTCGTGCGCCAATGCTCGCGCAACGGCTACGCCCGCGACCGTGAGGCCGATCTGAACGGCAACCGTGGAGCGCAAGGCGTCGTCGCTATCGAGCGTGAGGACGTCGAAGCCGAGTACCGCCGACGCCTCGTCGAGCGTCGCCCGCACGGGGTCGTGCTGCGGCAGTTTGTGGAGGAAGCCAGCGTTTTGCGCGCCCTGGCCGGGAAAGAGCAGGGCGAGCGTCATGGCGCTTGCCACGGGTCGGCGACAAGCAGTGCGCCGCTGGAAGCGCGCGCCAGCACGCGCGGCGTGTGCGCCGCGAGTTCGGCGAGCGCGACTCCGCCTGCGGGCGTTTCGAGTTGCGCGTCGATGCGTGTGCCGGAGCGGCTGGCGGCTTGCGCGAACGTCTGCGCCAGCGCGTCGATCGCCGCGCGTGAGACGCGCTGCGGCAGGCGAATCAGGATGTCGAGATCGCTCGATGCCGTGAGGGTGGGAACGCCCGTGGCGAGTTCGAAACCGGCGCTGCCCGTGGGGCCCCAGACGTAATGGCGCAACGGCGCGGCGCTTGTGCGCAGGGTGGCGAGCGCGATGAACGCTGGCAGTGCGCGGCGTGCGCGAAGCGGATCAACGCCGAGCAGATCCTCCGGAGCGGAAGATGATTCGATATCCTCAGTATTGAGCCAGATGCCGAACCGCTCCGAACGTACGCTGCCGCGCACGCCTACCGCCACGAAACCCGCCGCCGCGCGCGTGCGTCGCACGACCACCCAGGGCGCGCGAGCAAGCGCGGCGCGTACCCAATCCGGCTCGTCGCGTGACGGTGTATGGCGCGCGACGCGCAGCAGGTCGTGCGCGCGCCAGCGCGCGTCGTCCACACGCGGCGTGTCAACGGCAAACGGCGGGGCCGCGCAGACGCGCATCAGCTAGCGTCCCACTGTTGCGCCAGGCGCTTGCGCACCTCGATCGACGCCGCACGCGTACGCTGCGCCGACTCGCCTTGCAGACGATGCGCGAGCCCGCTCGTGTTGCCGCGTGCCTCCCGCACCTTCTGTGCGAGCACATCGCGCACGCGGGCGATCTGCGCAACGCTCGGCGCGTCCGCATCGACGCCTTCGATCAGCTCGTCGAGCAGACCGAGCTTCGCGAACGAAGCCATCGAATACGACATCGGCACGATCTTTTCGCCCAGCTCGTCGAGGTCGTCGACGCTGCGCCGCGTGACGCGTGCCGCTGCTTCCTTGCCCATGGCGTGGACCATCGTGCCGGGCGCGTCGAGCGCGACGATGCGATTGGCCTGATAGCCATGCGCGAGAAACGCGCCTGACATGGCGGGCCCGACGATCAGCGCCACCACGGGATGCCCCGCGAGCCGCGCGCTTGCGTAGGCGTCCACGGCCGAGGCGCAGGCGAGGTGAATGCCGAGCATCTCCTCGCGATAGCCGTAAGCCTGGCTCTTCACGTCGACGATCGCGATGATGGGGCGGCGCTTGCCGCTTGCGGCGTCTTCGGCAATCGCCTCGCGCACGGCCTTCGCGAGACGCCAGCCTTGTTCGAGGCCCACCACGTTGTCGCGCGCGCGCGGAAAGCGGTTCGCGGGATCGGGCGCGACGGTGATGAAGCGCGCGGTCTCGTTGTCGAGCGGCGCGTCGGCGTATTGCACGCACGCGCCCTGCGTTTCTCCGCCCGTGAGGGCGCGCAGCCAGTGTGCGCCGCGGCTCGTCGTCGTGTCGTTCATGCGTTTTCTCCGCGCAGGTTCAGGGGCGAAGCGGTGAACACCGCACGCATCGTTTCGGGGGTGACGCTGGCGGGATCGATCTGCGCGAGTTTCGCGAGTGTGGCATCCACATCCGCCGAGCGCGGCGTGAGCGGTGCGCCTTGTGCGAACGCCGCGCGCACGGCGGCGCGCACGTCGTCCACGGCGTCTTCGACGAGCGCATCGGCGAAACCGGTTTGCGCGCGCTGCTCGCCGCCGATCAATTGCCACACCTGGCGGCGGTCGCTCGAATCGAGTTCCTCGATGCCGGCTTCCTGCTCGATCACCTCCGGACCATTCATGCCGAGGCGGCCTTGCTTGGTCATCACGAGCGTCGAACACAGGGCCGCCGCGAGCGACATGCCGCCAAAACAACCCACCATGCCCGCGATCACGCCGACCACGTTCACGTGTGCGCGCAACGCGACGATGGCGGACTGGATCTCCGCAATCACGGCGAGGCCGAGATTGGCCTCCTGCAAGCGCACGCCACCGGTTTCGAACAGGATGACGGGCCGCACGATCTTGCCGCGCTCGCAGTCGGCGAGCGCCAGTTCGAGTGCGGCGGCGATCTTGCTGCCCGACACTTCGCCGATGCTGCCGCCCTGGAATGCCGATTCGATCGCGGCGACGACGGCGGGCTCGCCGTCGATGGTGCCGCGCGCGATCACCGCGCCGTCGTCGGCTTGGCAGACGATGCCCTGCAACGGCAGCCACGGCGATTCGATACGGTCGAACGGCCCGAGCAGTTCGCGAAACGTGCCCGCGTCCAGCACGGCGGCTGCGCGTTCGCGCGCGCTCAATTCAATGAAGCTCTCGCGCAGCAGCGTGGCGGGTGTCAGTTGACGAGTGCTGCTCATGACTGCGCCTCCTGCGCGGCTTCCACGGCTTCCGCGAGCCGTAGCGCCACCACGCCGGGCGTGGCGCCGAAGTCGTTGATCTCGATGAGCGCCGCGCCGTCGTAGCGCGTGAAGAAGCGGTCGAGCACGCTCTTCCAGATGTGGCTATAGCCGTCCACGCTCGTATGCACGACCACGCGCGCCTGCATGTCGCTCGCGGGCTGCAGCAGCACTTCGAGATCGCCCGAGCCCACCACACCCACGTGGGCGCGCGTCGTCACAGCGCGTTGCGCCGGATAGTCGAATGTCAGTTGTTCCATGAAACCGTCCTCCCGCCCATGCGGTGCTGAACCAGTCTGTCGATGAAGAGCGTCGCGGCGAGCAGATCGGCCGCGCCACCCGGCGATGCATTGAGTGCGAGCAGCGCGCGTTCGAGCGCATCGAACGCGGCGCGGCCGGCTTGCGTGGCAAGGCCGCCCGCCTCGCGCACGCGCTGCGCGCCCGTTTGCGCGGCCTCGCGCCCGGCGAACCCCGCGCGATGCAGCAGGCAGGTGTCGTCGAGCGAGGCCATGATCGCGAGCAGGGCGTCCACGCGCGCGTGGGCTTCGTCATGGCCTTGCGCGCGTGCGGCGTGCAGTGCGGGCAGGCCCACGCGCACGACGTGCGGAAAGCCGTCTTGCGCTTCGCTGCGCGCGCCGCCCACGTTGTAGCGCTGACGCACGCGCTCGCCGTTGCTTTGCGCGGGCTGCGCGAGCAGGTCGTCGAAGCGCGCGATCCGCGCGGCCGTTTCGCAGATGTGCGCCGCGTGGGCACACTCGCTGTCGCGGCTTTCGGGCGTATGCACGATCGCCGCGCCCGCCACCAGCAGCCCGACAATCCAGATCGCGCCGCGATGCGCGTTGCTGCCTTGCGTCACGCGCATCATCGCGGCTTCGCCGGCGCGGCCGATGCGCGCGAGATCGGTGCGCAGCGCCGTGCCGGGCGCGGCGCCGCGCGAAGCGCGCGCGAGCGCTTCGAACGTGGGTTCGAGCGCGTGCGCGGAGCGCTGCATCGTCGCGAGATCGAGATCGTTGTGCGCGCCACTACCGCGCGCGTCCACAAGCGCGGGCTTGGGCGTGAGGCGCGCTTCTTCGATCAGCGCGTCGCGGGCGAAGCGTGCGAGCTGCGCGTCGGAAGAGGGCAGCCGCGAGTCGCCAGCGGACGACACGCGCCGCACGAGACCCGCCGAGCCTTCGGCAAGCACCGTAAAAGGAAGCGTGCGCATCGCGCTTACCAGCTACGGAAGCGGGCGGGCGGTGTGTAAAGCCCGCCGGACCACGTCACCAGGTCGTCGATGCTGCGCGCCGCGAGCAGCGAGCGCTTGGCCTCGCCGCGCAAAATGCCGAGATCCTCGGGGAATTGCACGATGCCGCGGCGGCGCAGTTCGTCGGTTTTTTGCTGCTGCGCGCGCAGGCCGATGGGCGTCACGCCCGCCACGGCCGCGAGCGCGGCGCGGCGCTCGTCGATGCCCTCTGCGCGATGCAGGTGCGCAATGCCCTCTTCGGTCACGACATGGCTCACGTCATCGCCGTAGATCATCACGGGCGCAACGGGCATGCCGCTCTTCTGGCCCACGGCGATGGCGTCGAGTTCATCCACGAAGGTCGGTTCGCCGCCTTTCTTCCAGGTTTCCGCCAGTTGCACCACCAGCTTGTGGCCGCGCGAAACCGGGCCGTTGTCCTTGAGCAGCTTGAGCCACGCTTTGCTCGCATGGCGCCGTCCGCGCGGATCGTGGCCCATGTTCGGCGCGCCGCCAAAGCCCGCGAGCCGGCCGCGCGTGACGGTGGACGAATTCGCGTCCGCGTCGATCTGCAGCGTCGAGCCGATGAAGAGATCCACGGCATATTGCCCTGCGAGCTGGCACAGCACACGGTTCGAGCGCAAGCTGCCGTCGCTGCCGGTGAAGAACACATCGGGCCGCGCGGCGATATAGTCTTCCATGCCCACTTCGCTGCCGAAGCAATGCACGCTTTCCACCCAGCCCGATTCGATGGCGGGAATCAGCGTGGGGTGCGGATTGAGCGTCCAGTTGCGGCAGATCTTGCCCTTCAGGCCGAGTGAATCACCGTAGGTGGGGAGCAGCAATTCGATCGCGGCGGTGTCGAAACCAATCCCGTGATTGAGCGCGGCGATGCCATAGGGCGCATAAATGCCCTTGATGACCATCATCGCGGTGAGCACCTGCAAGTCGCCGATGTGGCGCGGATCGCGCGTAAAGAGCGGCTCGACCGCGAACGGCCGGTCGGCCTGCACGACCACGTCGACCCACGAGCCGGGAATGTCCACGCGCGGCAGTTCATCGACGATTTCGTTGACCTGAACG
Source organism: Paraburkholderia sp. CNPSo 3281 (assembly GCF_024206515.1). Classification (NCBI taxonomy): domain Bacteria; kingdom Pseudomonadati; phylum Pseudomonadota; class Betaproteobacteria; order Burkholderiales; family Burkholderiaceae; genus Paraburkholderia; species Paraburkholderia sp. CNPSo 3281. Next base: position 26,490 of record NZ_JAMBPS010000043.1, read on the forward strand.
ATCACGATGCCCTGACTGAACGCGGCGGCTTCGGCGATGGTCGGTGTGTCCTCGGTATTCGGGCCGGTGTAGAGATTGCCGTGGCGGTCGGCTTTTTCGGCGCACAGCAGCGCGACCTGGGGAATCAGGTCGACGAACATGCGCGCGTACAGCTCGACATAGGTATGGATCGCGCCCACTTCGAGCTGGCCGTCTTCGAGCAACTGCGCCACGCGCAGGCTCTGCGGCCCAGCGAACGCGAAGTCCACGCGGCGCGCAATGCCGCGCTCGAACAGCGTGAGATGCTCAGGGCGGCTGATGCTCGAGATCAGCAGGTGAACGTTGTTGACCTTGGCCGGATCGGCCTTGGCCAGCGAGCGCGAGAGGAAGTCGGCCTGCTTCTGGTTGTCGCCTTCCAGTGCGACGCGATCGCCGGGGCGGATCAGCAGTTCGAGCGCATCGGTCATGCGCGAGGCGGGCAGGACGCCGTCTTCGAGCCAGCCCGAAACGGCGGCGAGGCGGCGGGCCTTTTCGTCGCGGCGCGTGGTCCACGAACGCGGCGCGAGGTCACGCGAGGTTGGCGTATCAGCTTGAGGCTTCATCGGCAGTTCGGCTCCGTGAGCGGGAAGAGGCGGCGCGTGGCTTTGCGGCGGCGGTGTGTCCTGAAGGCGGCACAGCCGGCAGCGCGGCGCGCTCGGTCAGGAAACGGTAGATAAGTTCGCCGGTGCCGAGCAGGTGCTCGGCCACGAGCTTTTGCGCAGTGGGCATGTCGCCGCGCTTCACGGCGTTGAGAATTTCGGTGTGCTCACTATCGGAATCGCCCTTGTATTCGGGGAAGCCAAATTTCAGGCGCAGATAACGTTCGCCGCGCCGATGGAGCGCGGTGAGCATCTCCATCAACTGCGGGCGGCCGGCGGGCGCATAGAGGCTCATATGAAAGGCCTCGTTGCGCGCGACATAGAGCGACGGATCGCGCTCGCGCTTCGCGGCGGCGGCCAGCGCGGTCACTTCGCGCAGCGTGGCACTCGTGTGATTCGGAATGGCGAGGCCGAGCGCGAGGCTTTCGAGCGCGGAGCGGATCTCGTAGATTTCGCGCGCTTCGTCGGCGGAGAGGGAGGCCACGCTCGCGCCCTTGTTCACCTCGATCTTCGCCCAGCCTTCGCTCGCGAGCTGGCGCAGCGCCTCGCGCACGGGGATGGCGCTGACCGAAAAATGCCGCGCGATCGCGTCCTGGCGCAGCGGCGCATTGGGCGCGAGCTTGCCCTCGACGATCGCGCTGCGCAGGGCGTCGGCGATCATGCGCGAGGTGCTGGTGCGAGGCGCGGCAGCGCCTTCCAGGGGAAAACCATTCGTTGCGTCGCTCATGAGATCAAATATTATATATAAAACGACCAAGGCGAAAGCCTCGAAAACCCGCAACACAGAAACACCAGTTTCACTATAGACGGGTAAGAAGAACGGGGGGCTTACAGGGAGTTCCTGAAGGGGGCCGGCACTGCCGCGGCCTGCATTTCCGCGTTTCGCGGCGCGCGTGCGCATCCGGCCGCGCGGGCTGGCGAGGCATCAAAGGAGAGAGGAGCATCATGAATTCGATCACCGAGTCCGCGCGGCGAACCCGCACCAAGACACCGCTCAACCGGTCGCAGATCGCCGGTTTCTGGGGCGCCTGGGCAGGCTGGACGCTCGACGGGATGGACTCGTTCATCTACGCCCTCGTGCTCACCCCCGCGCTCACGGAGTTGTTGCCGCGCTCGGGGTATGAGGCGAGTGCGGCGAACATCGGGCTTGCCGGCTCGATCCTGTTCGCGCTCTTCCTCGTGGGCTGGGGGCTGTCGTTCATCTGGGGGCCGCTCGCGGACCGTTTCGGCCGCACGCGCGTGCTGGCCGGCACCATCTTCATGTTTGCGATCTTCACGGGACTTTCGGCCACCGCGCAGAGCGTGTGGGCGCTCGCCATCTACCGCTTTCTCGCGGGCGTGGGCATAGGCGGGGAGTGGGCGCTCGCGGGCACCTACGTGGCCGAATCGTGGCCCGAAGACCGCCGCAAGATGGGTGCGGGCTATCTGCAGACCGGTTATTACGCGGGCTTCTTCATTGCGGCCGCGCTCAATTACACGGTCGGCGTGCACTTCGGCTGGCGTGCCATGTTCCTCACGGGCGCGGTGCCGGTGGTGGTGGCCATCCTCGTGCTCACGCGTGTGGAGGAACCAGCCACGTGGCAGAAGTCGGAGGCAAGCCATGTGCATCGCGGCCGCCCGCTGCGTGAAATCTTTGGCGACGTCTACCGCCTGCGCACCGTGGTGGCGTGCGCGTTGCTGACCATCGCAATCATCGGGTTGTGGGCAGGTGCGGTTTATGAACCGTCCGCCGTGATCCAGCTGGCGACGAAGGCGGGTGCGAACAAGGCCGAGGCGATCCGCACGGCGTCCATCGCCACGGGCATCCTGTCGATCGGCACGATCCTTGGTTGCCTCGCACTGCAACCCATGGCCGAGCGCATCGGCCGCAAGTGGACGCTCGCCGTCTATTTCACGGGCATGGCCGTGACGATCGCGGCGAGCTTCGGCTGGGCGTTCTACCTGGAGAACGGACTTGTGCCGTTCATCGCGCTGCTCTTCGTGCTGGGCTTCTTTGGCGGCAACTTCGCGCTCTTCAGCCTCTGGTTGCCTGAACAGTTCGAAACGCGTGTGCGCGCAACGGCGTTCGCGTTCTGCACGTCATTTGGCCGCTTCGTGGGTGCGGGCGTGAACTTCCTGCTGGGCGCGGCCGTGCTGCGTATGCACACACTCGGCGTGCCGGTGGCGCTCACGGCGCTGGCCTTCGTTCTCGGGCTCCTGATCATTCCGTTTGCGCCGGAAACGAAGGGTCAAACGCTGCCTTCCTGATCCCCCTATGCGGCGCGTTGGTTAGCGCCGCGCCTTCACGAGCCTCGGCGGCAACAGGCGCCAGCCGAGATTGACCCCGAGGCTCGCCGCCACGATCAGTGCCATGCCCGCAAGCTGGGGCACGCTCAGCGCCCGACCGTAGACGATCGCATCGACGGCGATCGCGGTGAGCGGATACACGAACAGCAGCACGGCGATCACGGGTGTCGTCAACATCGGCAGCGCGCCGTAGATCAGCACGTACGAAAGCCCCGTGTGCAGCACGCCCATGCCCACGAGCCAGCCCCATTGCGTTGCCGAAATATGCGCGAGTTCTAGCGGCGCGAGAAACGGCGCGATGAGCGGCAGGCACACGGAGCCCACCACGCATTGCGTCAGCGTGAGCAGATGCGGGCGAAAGTTGCGCAGGCTCTTGGCGATCAGCGTGACGCTCGCATAGAGCACCGAGCCGCCCAGCGACTCGCCAATGCCGATCATGTAGCTCGTGCGATCGGCCACGTGGGTTTCAGCGAGTACGCCGGAAGCGAGCACGAGTCCCACGAAGGCAATGCCGATCCAGCCCAGCCGGTCGGCGCCGAGCCGCTCGTGAAAGAGCGCTGCGCCCATCAGCACGACCCAGAACGGCTGCACATGGAACACGACTGTCGAAACGGCAATGCTCGTGCGATGGATCGCGTCGAAGAAGGCGACCCACTGCGTGACCATCAGCACGCCTGAAATCAGCGCGAGCGTGAGCGTGCGGCGCGTGAACTGCCGCGGCGAAAGCCAGCCCTTGAACGCGCAATACCCGGCGAGCGCGAGCATGCCGAAAAAGCAGCGGAAGAACACGAGCGTGAGGGCGCCGAGACGCGCCTCCTCGACGAACACGCCGATCGTGCCCATCAGGAGGCCGCCGCCCGCGAGCATGAGGACGCCTTGCTGGCGCTTGCCGTGATGTTCGGATTGCATGGCCGGAGCTGGGGAATCGAAAGCGGGTTGGAGACAGCTTAAGTATTCGCCAGTTGCGGGCCGCGGGCAAACGAATTAAATTGAAGAATTCCATCAGCGCAGCTTATGAATTGGCTGCAACACGGCCGGCTTATGAACCCCGAATTCGATGTCGATTTGTTGCGCACCTTCGCCGCCGTGGCGGACGCGGGCAGCTTCACGAAGGCCGCCGTCTCTGTGCATCGATCGCAGGCGGCCGTGAGCATGCAGATCAAGCGGCTCGAGCAGATGCTCGGCACCACGTTATTCACGCGCGACACGCGCAATCTCGCGCTCACGCGCCCGGGCAACACGCTGCTCGAATATGCGCGGCGCGCGCTCGACCTGCAGGAGGAGGCGTGGGCGGCGCTGGTGCGGCCCGAGGTGACGGGGCGCGTGGTGCTCGGCGCGCCCGACGACTACATGGCGTCGCTGCTTTCGCCGGTATTGCGGCGCTTTTCTACCCTCTATCCGCATGTGGAGATCGAGATCGTCTGTGCGCAGAGCGTAGCGCTCGGGCCGATGCTGGCCGACAACAAGATCGACATCGCCTTCGTCACGCGCGACCGCAAGATGCGCGGCGAGTTCGTGCGGGCCGAGGAGATGGTCTGGGTGGGGTCCGCCACCGACCCCGCGCCGCTCGCCATGTCGCCGTTACCGGTGGGGCTCTACGAGCATGGCAGCGTGGCGCGCGCGCATACCGTGGCGGCGCTCGACGCCGCGCACATCCGCTACCGCGCCGCGTACAGCAGCGCGAGTTTGATGGGTTTGACGGCGACGGTGGAGGCGGGCATTGCGATCGTCGCGCTCACGCGTTGCAGCGTGCCGGCGCGCTTCGCGATCCTCGGCGAGGCGCAGGGCCTGCCAAAGATCGAACCGCTGGAAATCGTGGTGGCGCGCAGCGTCAAGTCGAACCGGCCGACTTGCGACTACCTCGCGCAGCAGATGGTGCAGGACCTTTCAGTGCCGCGTCAGCGCGGGTAGACGCTCACTTCGCCGCCTACCGCAAGCCGCACGCGCTCGCCTTCGCGCGGCGTGCGATAACCGGGCACGCGCGCGCGGACCGTTGCGTGCGCATCGATCAGTTGCAGCGTGAGCGCGGCGTCCTGACCCTGGAAGGTGATGGCGCGCACCACGGCTTCCATTGCGCCGTCGCGCAGGGCGGTTTCGGGCAGCACGTCGATCTGCTCGGGGCGCAGCATCACGTCCACGGCGCCTTCTGCGGCATGCTGGTCCTGCTGGATCGGCAGCGCGCCGAGCACGCAATGCGCTCGCCCGTTGGCAACCGTACCCGGCAGCAGCACCGCCTCGCCGATGAAGGCCGCGAGTTCGCGCGTGGCCGGGCGGCGATACAGCGTTTGCGGCGGCCCGCTCTGCAACAACTTGCCGCGCCACAGCACGGCGACTTCGTGGCCGAGCGAGAGCGCCTCGGCCTGGTCGTGCGTGACGAGTACGGCGGTCGCGCCGGCCGCGGCGAGCGCGCGCGCCACGGCTTCGCGCGTTTCCACGCGCAGCGCGGCGTCGAGCGACGAGAACGGCTCGTCGAGCATCACGAGGCCGGGCGAGGGCGCGAGCGCACGGGCGAGCGCTACCCGCTGCTGCTGGCCGCCCGAAAGCTGTTGCGGCGCGCGCGATGCATAGGATTCCGGAAGACCGACGAGTTCGAGCAATTCGGCCACGCGATGGTGCGCGCGCCGCTGCGCACGCGGCAGGCCGAACACGATGTTCTCGGCGACCGTGAGGTGCGGAAAGAGCGCACCCTCTTGCGGCACGTAGCCGATATGACGTTGCTCGGTCGGCCGATGCAGCCGGTCGCCTGCGACGCGGCGGCCGTCGATCTCGATCGTGCCGGCGTCGGCGCGCTCGAAGCCGCACAGCACGCGCAGCAGCGTGGTCTTGCCGCTGCCCGAAGGCCCGAGCAGCGCGACGAGCGAGCCTGAGCGCACGGAAAGATCGATGCCGTGCAGGACCGGATGACCGTCGAAGGCCTTCTGGAGGCCGGAAATGCGAAGTGTGCTCATGGGGCTTAGTGAGGCTCAGGCGTCGTCGGGCGGTGGGTTGGTCGTATCGACGGACATATTCACGGACGCATGGCCCGCGAGCGCGGAACGGCCCGCAAACGCGAACAGCAGGCCCGACGCTGCGAGCGAAAGCGCGGTGAGCAGTGCGGCATAGGGCGCGGCGGCCGCGAAGGCGAGCGTCGAGGTGTCGGTCCAGACCTGCGTGGCGAGCGTGTGCGTGCCGATGGGGGCGAGCAGCAGCGTGGCGTTGAGTTCGGTGACCACCGAGATGAACACCATCGAGGCCGCTGCGCCGAGGCCGGGACCCGCGAGCGGCAGCACGACGCGGCGCAGTGTTGCGAACCATCCCAGGCCGAGCGCGCGCGCGGTATCTTCGAGGCGCTGCTGTGCTTGCATGAGCGCCGCGCGCACGCTCACGAGCGCCAGGGGCAGACAGAGGATCGCGTAGGCCGTGATCAGCAGCGTGGTGCCCTGATAGAGCGGTTCGAGCGCGCGCACCGCGAGCGAGACGATGGCAAGCGCGATGACGAGACTGGGCACGCCCTGCGCGATAAAGGCCGTGCGTTCGAGAAAGGTGGCGGCGCGGCCGGGATAGCGCGCAAGCAGGTACGCGAGCGGCAGCGCGAGCAGCGTGGTGAAAAACGCGGCCGTGAGGCCGAGACGCAGCGAGGCGAATGTGGTCGAAACCAGCAACTCCGGCGAGACATCGGCGGGCGTGATCGCCGCCGCGCCGGGCTGCGTGAGCCAGTAGCCGATCATCGCGAGCGGCACGCCGAGCGTCGCCACATTGAGCGCGACGAAACCCGCCGCCGTAGGCCAGCGCCAGCGGCCGAGCGCATGGCGCGCGCTCGCGCGGCGCGCGCCGCGATCCACGCGCTCGTAGTGCGCGCGCCCGCGCACGCGAAATTCGAGCACGAGGCATACGAGGCAGAGCAGGATCAGCACGCAGGCCAGCAGCGAGGCACCGCCGCCATCGAAGCTCGTGCGGTATTCCGCGTAGATCTCGGTGGTGAACGTGCGAAAGCGCAGCAGCGTAAATGCGCCGAATTCGGAGAGCACGCCAAGCGCGACGAGCAGCATCGAGCCGAACAATGCGGGACGCAATTGCGGCAGCACGACGCGCACGAAAACGGCCCAGCGGTTGCAGCCGAGCGCGCGCGCCGATTCTTCGAGCGCGGGGTCGAGGCCGCGCAGCGCGGCGGCCACGGGCAGGTAGACGAGCGGGAAGTAGGCCGTCGTGATGACGATGAACGCGCCGAGAAAGTCCTGCAAATCGAGGCTCAGCGAGACCCACGCGTAGCTCGTGACGAACGCGGGCATGGCAAGCGGCGCGGCGGCGAGGAGCGCCCAGGCGCGCCGCCCCGGCACGTCGGTGCGCTCGACGAGCCATGCCACCGCGGTGCCGAGCACGGCGCAGGCGAGCGTGGCCGAAACGGTAATCGAGAGCGTGTTGACGAGCAACTCGCCAACCAGCGGCCGGAAGATCAGCTCGGCGGCGTCGGCCAGACCAAAGGACAGCGCGCGCCAGAACGTCAGCGCGAGCGGCAGCAGCACCAGCAGCGGGCCGAGCGCGGCGGCGGCGAAGAGCGCGCGCGGCGCACGCCGCCGCGCGCCCAGGGGCGGGACCCCCGCGACATCGACTTGATGAGACTCTGGCACGGCTTGCGCCGTCGTAACTGCTTCGCTCACGATCTTGCTTCGTACTCCATGCCGATTACAGCAGGCCAGCCTGACGCAGCAGCTTGCCCGCCTGGCTGTCGTCGCCGAGCTGCTGGATGGTCAGCGCGGGCGGCTTCAGCTGGTCGAACGGCTTGTTGATGGGGTCGCTCGCCACGCCGGGACGCAGCGGGTACTCGTAGCTGATGTGGTCCTGCGCCATCAGCTTCTGCGCGCGCTCGCTCACGAGGTAGGCGAGGAACTTCTGCGCACCGTCCACATTGTGCGCGGACTTCATCACGGCGGCACCCGAAACGTTGACGAGCGCGCCCACGTCGCCATCGGCGAAATGCGCGACGGCGCTTTGCGTCTTCTTGTCGCCCATCTCGGCGTGCAGGCGGTCCCAGTAGTAGTTGTTGATGATGCCGGTGGCGACCGCGCCGCGGTTCACGGCAGCGACCACGCCTTCGTCGTCGTCGAAGATCTGCGAGTTGGTCTTCAGACCCTTGAGCCATTCGAGCGTGGCGGCTTCGCCCTTCACGGCGAGCACGGCGTCGACGAGCGGCAGGAAGTCGGCGTCGCTCGGCGCGATGCCGACCTTGCCCTTCCATTCGGGTTTGGCGAGATCGAAAATCGACTTCGGCAATTGCGCAGGCTGCACCTTGGCCGTGTTGTACGCGAGCACGTTCTCGCGCGCGGTCACGCCGACCCATTGTCCTTGCGGCGAGTTGAAGCGCGCGGGCACGGTCGCGAGCGTCGCTTGCTGCACGGGGGCGAGCAGGCCCTTTTCTTCCAGCAGCATCAGTTCAGGCGAGTTCTCCGTGAAGTAGACGTCGGCGGGCGTCTTTTCGCCTTCGGCGACGAGCTGCGCCGCGAGCGCCGGGCCTTCGCCGCTGCGGATCTTCACGTCGATGCCGGTCTGCTGCTGAAAGTCCTTCGCAAGCTGGTTCACGACCTGCTCGTGCTGCGCGTTGTAGAGCGTGATCGAGGCCGCGTGCGCGGCGAGCGGCAGCATGCCGGCAAGCGCGAGCGAGAGGGCGGCGGCGCGCAGCGGCGCGCGCATCATGGAAAATTTCATATTGTTTCGTTGTCCGTGTTATCGATGAATCTCAGGCGCTGAACAGCTCCGCGCCGATGAACGAGCCCGCTTTCGCACCGGGCGGGCAAGCGAAAATCGCGCTGCCCACGTGCGTCGTGAACTGGTTCATCATGTCGAACTTCGCGAGCTTTTCGTTGATCGGAATGAAGCCCGTGCGCGGGTCGCCCTGGTGGGCGACGAAGATGAGGCCCGCGTCATATTCGGTTTCCTGGCGCCACGGCGGCCAGCGCTCGATATAGAAGTCCGTGCTGTCGTTGTACGAGTACGACCGGCGCAGGATCTGCGCGCCGTTGTTCGACGCGCGGTTCGACAGACGCACGTGCGAGTTCTCGGGAATCAGCGGATTGCCGTCCTTATCTTGCGCGTCGAGATCGACATTGTCGAATTCCTTCTTCTGGCCGATAGGCGCGCCGCTGTACTTGTGGCGGCCGAACACCTGCTCCTGGAAGCCCAGTTCCATCTGGTCCCAGTGCTCCAGCGTGATGCGGATGCGGCGCACCACCGTATAGGTGCCGCCCTGCATCCACGGCGCGTCGGCGGCGGTGGCCCAGACGAACTGGTTCATCGCCTTCGGGTCCGCGGTCGGCGGGTTGTTCGTGCCGTCCTTGAAGCCCATGAGGTTGCGCGGCGTTTGCGCGCGCGGGCCCGAGAGAAAGCCCGCCTGGCCCCAGCGCATCGTCAGGATTCCATAGCCCTGGCGCGCGAGCTGGCGCACCGCGTGGAAAGCGACTTGCGCGTCGTTGGCGCACGCCTGCACGAAGAGATCGCCGCCGGTCTTTTGCGCGATCAGCTGGTCGCCGTTGAAGCGCGGCAGGTCGACGAGCGCGGCAGGGCGCCTGTGCGCGAGACCGTAGCGGTCCTTGTCCTGCGACGTGAAGAGGCCGGGGCCGAACCCGAAGGTGACCGTGAGGCCCGCCGGGCCGAGGCCGAGCACGTCGCCGGAGTCGGGCGCGGGGTGGTCGTCGCCCGTGCCGTCCAGCGAGGCCGCCGGCTGCGCCTGGCTCATGTGCGCCGCGGACTCGGTCCACTTGCGCAGCAGGTTGATGACGTCGTCGCGCGAGGTCGTCGTGAGGTCGAAGGCCGCGACATACGTGTGCGCCTGCTGCGGCGTCACGATGCCGCCCTGGTGCTCGCCGTAGAACGGTTCGACGGCGAGCATCGGGTCGGCGGGCATCGCGTGGTGCTTTGCCTCGGCGGCCTGGGCGAGGCCGCTCGTGGCCGCGCCTGCGCCAAGGCTCGCACCGAGCGCGGCACCCGCCTTCAGGAAGCCGCGCCGCGCGGGGCGCGAGGGTTGGTTGGGGGTATCGTCGGAGGACATGATTATTTAGCCAGCACGAGAGTGTTTACGTCGTCTTCCACGTAGTAGAAGCCGTCGCCTGCCGGGGTCAGCGCGATGCCGAACAGGTCGCCGTTGCCCGGAGGCGTCTGCGCCTTGTCGGTATCGATCCAGCGCGCATACAGCTGTTTTGCCGCGGCCGGATCGATCTCGACGACCTGGCCGTTCAGGGCATTCGTCACGAGCAGGTGGCCCTGCGGCGTGACGATCATGGCGAGCGGACGGTGCAGCAGGCCGTCGGCGGTCAGCTGGCGGCCCACGCCCGCGCTCGTGTCGCGCGTGAGCGGATCTTCGATCACGTTGATGCGGTTGCCGATCGCGTCGGACACGTAGAGCAGCTTGTTGTCCGCTGAAAGCGCGAGGCCGGTCGGGCCGACGAGGAACACGCCCTTGTCCGCCTGCGCGCCGAAGCCGCTCGCCACCACGGTTTCGCTTTTCAGGACCGGCGCCTGGCCGCTCGGGATGTCGAGATCGAGGCGCAGCACCGTGGCCTGCTTGAACACGGGCGGACTGCCGTCCGCGCCGCCCACGCCGAAGCCCGCGTTGCTTACGAACAGCGTGGCGTGGTCGCCGTTGTCGACCACGGCCATGTTGCCCCACGGGTCATTGATGTTCGGACTGCTGATGACCTTGGCGATCTTGCCGCCGCTGTCGAGCACGATCATGCAGCCCGCGCCCTTGGTGCCGGTCGTGCCGTCGTTGCTTGGCGTGCTGCCCACGATGACCCAGCCCGACTTGAGCATCGTCATCGCGGTCGAAAGCCCGACGCCGCCCGGGCATTCCTTGAGATCGCGCGGAATCGTCGCGAACAGCGCCATCTGCTTCGTGTCGGGGCGATAGTCGACGATCGTGCTGCCCGTGCCCTGCAGGTTGGCCGCGTTGTTGAAGTTGTCGACCAGCACGTCGCCTTCTTTCACGGTGCCGGAGGAGACCGGCGCGACGAAGATCGCATACGGGTTCTGGTCGCCGTTGTCGGGCACGGTGTTGATGAGCGTGGTGTGGTGCTTGACGGTCTCGAGCAGGCCCTGCGGGTCGGCGTGAGCGGCGAGCGGCGCGCCGGCGAGCGCCGCCGCGGCGGCAAGCGCGAGCGCGGAGCGGACCGCGTGGGCCGTGCATTGCAGGAGCGTGCGCGTAGCGTGTTTCATACTGAATCTCCGTGCCTCGCGCGGCCGGCGCACACGCCGGTAGCAAAACGCGAGGACCTGGTGTTGGACATGGTTTCGATTGCGAGGCTTAGAACGTGATGTTCGTCCGCACGCCGATCACGAACGTATTGCGCAGCGGCGCGGTCGGATCCTGCGGATTCTGGCCGGCGCCCGCGTTGAACGTGTATTGCGCGTCGGCCTGGAGAATCCACCATGGCGTGACCTGGTACTGATAGGTGGCTTCGAGCGCCGTTTCCTGCGTGCGCACGCCGTAAGGACCGCCGGTGAACATCTGCTGGTCGAGGTCGAGGTTGTGCACGTTGTTGCCGACCTTGATGTACGTGGCGGCGAGGCCCACGCTGTCGTTATCGCGGCCCTTGAACGGCGCCTTCATCACAATGCCGAGGTTGGCCGCGAGGCTCACGAGATTGCGGTCGCCGGGCGCGCCCATCACGCGCGCGAACACGCCGATGCTGCGCGGCTCGTCCGGGTCGGGACGCCAGATCATCTGGTCGGCCACCGCATAGAAGCTGTAGTTGCCCTGGTGCTGCGCCGGGATGCCGGTCGAAGCCGGATTCGCGAGCGAAAGGCCCGTGTTGTCGAAACGCTGGTCGGCGAATGAGTTGTTGTTGTACCAGAAGCCAAGCTTGTAGGTACCGGGCAGGCCGTGACTTTCCGCACTGACCAGCTCGCCTTCGGACGGCTGGTTGATGGCGTACTGCAACTCGCCGATCCACAACGTGCCGTTATGCAGATTAAAGTTCGTACCACTAAGGTTGTTAGGATCGTTGCCGAGCGGGTCACCGGAGAACACGCCGGCGAGCGCCGTCAACGAAGGCGTGATCTGTCCGCGCACGCGCACGCCGAGACCCGCGAGCGGATAGGCGGGGCCGCCCGAGGGCATGTCGTACGAAGGCAGTGCCGGCCAGCCGAACATCGTGTTGATGAAGAGCGCCCCGTACTGGCTCACGATGAATTCCTGGTCGAGACTCTGCTGACCGATCTTCACGTCGAGGCGCTTGTTGAAGAACGATTGCTGATACCACAGCTCCCACAGGCGCGTGGTCGGCGTCGCTTCAATGCCGCTTGCCGTGTTCAGCGTGCCGAGGTTCGACGTGCTCAGGTTGGTGCCGTGGATCTGCAGGGCGCTCACATTGAAGAGGCCGCCCGGAATGCCGAGCGCCTTGCTCGTGTCGACCTGGACCGTCGCCGTCGTGAGGCCGTCGTACGCGCCACCGGTCTTGAGACCGCCGCGCAGGTTCGCGAGGTACTCGCTCGTCTCCGTGAGCTGGAATGTGACACCGTATTTACCGAGCCACGGCCTCAGGCCGCCCATGTCGCCGAGCATGGTCTGGCGCGACCAGAAGCCGGTCCAGAAATTCGACGGCTGCGCCTGAATGGCGAGATCGGCTTCCGGTGCTTCAGGGGCGGCATCGGGGTTCGCGTTGCTTTGTGCGCGGGCTGCTCCGCACGCGAAAGTGGCGCTCGCGGCAAGCACGGCAATGGCGCGCAACGCCGGTGCTCGCCGACGCGCCGGGCGGCCCGGCGCTGCGCTGCGCGAGCAGGCCAGCGCAAACACGCGGACGGTTCGGGTCGATTCCATCGTATTCCTTATTTATTGAAATGATTGCTTGATTGATCGCGTTTGTTATTCGCAAGCCGCTGGATACCCGACATCTCCAGACGGCGCCATCGTACTAATAGTGAATGCGAGCGTCAACAAAAACGAGAATGATTCGCAACTGTTTTACGCCTGCTTTACGCTGAGTCATCGATATCCTTACTAAATGCTGTCGTTCGTGTGTTTGTGCATTACAGATCGTTAGTTTTCGACGAAATCGTCAGGTGAATGAAGTCGCTTATCATCACAGGTGTGAACGCAGGCTCGACGCTCAAACTTCAAAACAAACTGGCTCCATGACCGGCTACGAACTCGATCTCGACATGTACTTCGCCCGCATCGGATACGACGGTCCGCGCGCCGCGACCCTCGCCGTGCTGCACGAACTGCATCGTCTGCACCCGCGTGCCATTCCGTTCGAGAATATCGATTCGCTGGCGGGGCGGCGCGTGTCGATCAAGCTGCCAGACATCGTTGCAAAGCTCGTGACGCAGCGCCGCGGCGGCTACTGCTTCGAGCACAACACCTTGCTCGCGCACGTGCTCATGCAACTGGGCTTTACGGTGACCCCGCTCGCCGCACGTGTGCTGTACGGGCGTGAACCCGACGCGCGCACGCCGCGCACGCATATGCTGCTTCGGGTGGAGGCGGAAGGCGACACGTGGCTTGTCGACGGCGGCTTCGGTGCGGCGACGCTGCTCGCGCCGCTCTCGTTTTCGACAGATGCGGAACAGCCGACGCCTCATGAACCGGCGCGGCTCGTGACGTTGTCGGCGAACGAGCGCAAGCTGCAATTGCACGATGGCGAGAAGTGGATCGATCTCTATCGCTTCGAATTGACGCCCGCGGAGTGGGTCGATTACGAAGTAGCCAACTGGTACACGTCGGCTTCGCCCGATTCGTTCTTCACGTTCAGCCTGATGGCGTGCATCGCGCGCGAAGGCGGCCGCGCGATCCTGTTCAACGAGCGCTTTACCGAGCGCGACGCACGAGGTCAGGTGAGCGAGGAGCGTACGATCGCAAATGGAGCGGAACTCGCGCAGTGTCTGCGTGAACGCTTCGGCATCGATCTCGCACGCGGCGAAGCGGGGCAGCGTATCGACGCCGACACGCTATATGCGCGCATGATGTCGCACAGCGTGCAACAGTAGGCGCGAGTCGGCGTCCGACGCGACGCCGCGCCCGCATGCAAGGAGGGCATCATGACTGAGCTGAAAATGACGAAAGCGCTGATGGCGAAGCTGTTCGTGCAAGTCGTGGTCTGGTTCGGATTGATGGGCGTACTGTTGTTTGTTTCGGCGGGCACGCTGGCGTGGACGGCGGCGTGGCTGTGGCTCATCGAGTGGGCGTTGTGCGGCGTGTGGATCGGCCTGTGGCTCGGGCGCGAAGATCCGGGCCTCCTCGTCGAGCGGCTCGCGCCGTTCGCGCAACGCACGCAGCAGCCGTGGGACCGCGTGTTCATGCTGTGCGTTTCCGTGGGTTTTTGCGCGTGGCTGTGCCTGATAGGAATCGACGCCGTGCGCATGGGCTGGTCGCGCGTGCCGCTGTGGCTCAGCGTGCTCGGCGCCATCTTCATCTTCGTCGATATCTATGCGACGCGCGCCGTCTTCGCCGCGAACCGCTTTGCGGCGCCCGTGGTGAAGATTCAGAGCGAACGCGGCCATACGGTCAGCGACACCGGCCCGTATGCGTACGTGCGTCATCCGATGTATGGCTTCGCGCTGCTCTTTCTCGTCGGCACGCCGCTCATGCTCGGTTCGTGGTGGGGGCTTGCGTGCGTGCCCGTCATGGTCGTGGGGATCGGCTATCGCGCGGTGCGCGAAGAACAGACGCTGGCGGAGAATCTGCCCGGCTACCGCGAGTATCTGGCGCGTGTGCGTTATCGCTTCGTGCCGGGCATATGGTAGTGCGAGATTAGCGCGTGGCGGGCGAAGGCAGAGCTTGCGCGTAACGGCGATAGAGCCAGGCGAGCGCCGTGGTGGTGAGCAGCGCGAACACGATGTTGCCGATGCTCTGGCCAATGGCGAGAGCGGTGAGCCAGCCCGGCTGCCGTACGGTTTCAGGCGTGACGCCCGCGAGGCCCATGCCGACCAGCACGAGCAGGCCGCATACGGCAATGGGTAGCGCGGCGACGAAGGTGACGCCAAAGAGGCTCCAGAAGTGCCCACGGCTGTCGCGCCATGCGGCGCCGAAGGCGATCGGGCTGCCGACTGCGAGCGCCGGAAAGAGCAGCGAGAGACGCACCGCCACGAACATCCAGATCGCAATGACCACCAGAAAGAGGAACGCCGCGCCGCCCTGGTATTGCGGGCGCAGCACGACCCACAGCAAGAGCGCGAATGCGCCGAGCGAGACCGCCAGAATGAGTCCGACCGCGAAAATGCGCAGGAACGGCTTGGCTCCGGCCGGCATGAGCGGCGCGCTGCGCTCGCCTAGCAGCACGAAGCGCGAAATCTTGAGCGTGAACCAGAGGTAGACAAGCGAATTCAGGAGCGAGGCGAGATTGCCGAGCGCAATGAGTCCGGCGGAGGGCGTCGCGCCTTCGGCCGGCACGGGCCGCCCGGCGAGCCCGAACCAGCCCAGCGCCGCGTAGATCGCAAAGGTCCCCGCGACGAGAACCGGCATTTGCACGGCAGCCTGCCAGGCGCTCGCCCATGCGCGCTTGACGCATTCCATGAAGGTCATCTGTTGCATGAAGTTTTCGCACGGGTGACAGGGAGCCTATAGTCTAACGCGGCGTGGTCAAATCGAGTGCACTCGTGCAAATCACTTCACGGCAAACAGCGTGAGGTTCATGAAGACCTTGAACGCGAACCCGAGCGACACGGCCGCGGCCGCGCCCGCACACCAGAGGAGTGCGAACCACAGCCAGCCGGGCAGCGCCCGGCGCGCCGTGTTAGTGGTAGTGATGGGTGTCGCCATGACGCACCTTGCCTCTAAAGACCCAGTAACCGAGCATCGTGTACGCAAGGATGACCGGCAGAATGAACGCTGCGCCCGCGAGCGTGAACATCTGGCTCTCGCGCGGCGCCGCCGCTTCCCACAGCGTGAGGCCCTGCGGAATCGCGTAGGGCCACAGGCTCACGAGCAGGCCCGCATAGCCGAGCAGCACGAGCCCGATGGCCGCGATGAAGGGCGTCTTGTGATGGCGCGCATGCACGGCCCAGCGCATCCACGCGGCGCAGGCGAGCACGAGCAGCGGCACCGGCGCGAGACGCCAGAAGAGGCCTGAACGGAACCAGCGTTCGGCGATGGCCGGGTCCTGCAGCGGCGTCCACAGGCTCACGAGCGCGATGAAGCCGAGCAGCATCACCGTGAGCGGCCAGACGAGCTTGCGCAGGCGGCGCTGCAGGTCGCCCTCGGTCTTCGCGACGAGCCAGCAGCAGCCGAGCAACGCGTAGGTCGCGACGAGCCCGAAACCCGAGAGCAGGCTGAAGGGCGTGAGCCAGCCGAAGGCGTCGCCGGCGAACTGGCCGCCGTCCATCGGAATGCCTTGCAGGAATGCGCCGAGCGCGATGCCCTGGAAAAACGCTGCGCCCGTCGAGCCGCCGATGAACGCGAGGTCCCACAAATGCTTGGTACGATTGGCTTTGGCGCGGATCTCGAACGATACGCCGCGGAAGATCAGGCACTCGAGCATGAACACGAGCGGCAGGTAGAGCGCGGAAAGCACGGTCGAGTACACCACGGGGAACACGGCAAAGAGTCCCGCGCCGCCGAGCACGAGCCAGGTCTCGTTGCCATCCCATACGGGGGCGACCGTGTTCATCATGAGATCGCGCTCATCCTCGTCGGGAAAGAGCGGAAACACAATGCCGATGCCGAGATCGAAGCCGTCCAGCACCACGTAGAGGAGAAGGCCGAGCGCGATGATCGCGGCCCAGATGACGGTGACATCCATTTGCTTGCTAGCCTCGTAACGATGAATGCGGGGGAGCCTCAGGCGTCGATCAGCTGATCGGCGGCGGACATGGGACGGCGCGCGGTCTGACCCACGGTGAGCGCAGGGTGGGCCACGCGCGGCTCACGTGGTTCGTGGGGCGAATGTGGCCGGGTGTCGGGCAACGCAGGACCTTTGCGCAGAAGCTTGAGCAGGTAGTAGACGCCCGTGCCGAACACGAGGAAGTACACCGCCACGAACGCCATCAGCGAAACGCCCACCTGTTGCGCCGTGAGCGGCGACACCGCTTGCGCCGTGCGCATCACGCCGTAGACCACCCAGGGCTGACGGCCGGCCTCGGTCGTGACCCAGCCCGCGAGCAGCGTGATGAAGCCCGTCGGTCCCATGGCGAGCACGAAGCGCTGGAATCCGCGCGATTCGTAGAGCGTGCCGCGCCGGCGCAGCACCCAGCCGGTCACGCCAAGCAGAATCATCAGGAGCCCTAAGCCGACCATGACGCGGAAGCTCCAGAACAGCAGCGGCGAATTGGGCCGCTCGTCGGCGGGGAAGGACTTGAGGCCCTTGATCTCGCCGTCCCAGCTATGCGTGAGGATCAGGCTGCCCAGGTGCGGAATGGAAACGGCGTAGCGCGTCGTCTCGGCCTGCATGTCGGGAATGCCGAACAGATTGAGCGCGGTGCCGCCTTGTTCGGTGTCCCAGATGCCTTCGATCGCGGCGATCTTGGCGGGCTGATATTCGCGCGTATTCAGGCCGTGCGCATCGCCCACGAAGGCTTGCACCGGCGCGAGCACGAGCAGCAGGCCGAGCGCCATCGAGAACATCTTCTTGATGGCGGGGTCGCGCCGCCCCTTGAGCAGATGCCACGCGCCGCTCGCGGCCACCACGAGCGCGGCCACGATGAACGCGGCGATCGCCATGTGCGCGAGACGGTACGGGAACGACGGATTGAAGATGATCTTGAACCAGTCCACCGGCACGACGTGGCCATCGACGATCTTGAAGCCTTGCGGCGTCTGCATCCAGCTATTCGAGGCGAGGATCCAGAACGTGGAAATGAGCGTGCCGATGGCGACCATCAGCGTTGCGCCGAAGTGGGCGCGCGGGCTCACGCGGTTCCAGCCGAACAGCATGATGCCGAGGAAGCCCGCTTCGAGAAAGAACGCGGTCATGACTTCGTACATCAGCAGCGGTCCGGTGATGGGGCCCGCGAACGACGAAAAGCCCGACCAGTTGGTGCCGAACTCATAGCTCATGACGACGCCGGACACGACGCCCATGCCGAACGCCACGGCGAAGACCTTCGACCAGAACAGGCAGAGGTCCTTGTAGAACGGTTGACGCGTTTTGAGCCAGCAGGCTTCGAGTACGGCGATGAAGCTCGCGAGGCCGATGGAAAGCGCCGGAAAGACGATGTGAAACGAGACGGTGAAGGCGAACTGCAGCCGGGCCAGGTCGAAGGCGGATAGTGACGTGTGCATGTGCGTGCCTGTTGCTTGCTTACCGGGAAAAGCGCGGAAGAAACGTCGCACGGCGAGGCAGTGGGGGCGCTGCGCTTCTCGTGCAATGGACGTAAGCGTAGGGGAACGGCGGCAGTTTTGCTGCACTGCGACGTGCGCCAGCGTGTCGCAGTCGTCAATATCAATGAGACGAAAACATGCGCTAACGCATTGATACAGATCAATTTAGATTAAACACTCGTTGTGCGGAGGGGAGGTGCGAAGGGTGTCGCGCTGCGTCAATACACCGCGCAGCCGCATGGGGTGCGGCAATGTGCCTCGGCGAGCGGCGTCAGGACTCGTGCGGGGGAAAAGTCAGGCGAAAAAGATCAGGAATGCGATGGAAATGGCGGCTTTAGCGTGGATCGCTCCACAGCTTGCCGCCCGTCGCCCAGTTTTCCGGCTTCACGTCGTGAAAAATGATGTCGACGGATTGCGGTTCGACGCCGAGCACCTTGCACGTGGTCTCGGTCAGGGCGGCGGCGAGCTGGCGTTTTTGTTCGACGCTGCGGCCTTCGAACATTTCGATGTGGAATGTCGGCATGCGGGTCTCCTTGAAAAGTTAGCGAAGCGATGGAATGGGCGCGATCAGTCGCGGTATGACGAATCGATGCGATCGAGCTTGCGCAGCAGCGCCGGCCATTCGAGCACGCCTTCGATCGCGCCGCCGTCGCGCAATTGCTCGGCCGTGCGTTCGGCCACCTCGGGCGGCGGCACGACGAGCGGCACGCCACCGGCCTGCGCCTGCAGCTGGATTTCGCAGGCCTTGATGAGCGTCGCCATCAGCACATAAGCCTCGGCCACCGTGCGGCCGGTGGTGAGCGTGCCGTGATTGCGCAGCAGCATGGCCGGTTGCGCGCCCAGGCTTGCCGTGAGGCGCGTGCCTTCGGCGGGCGTGAAGGCGAGGCCTTCGTAGTCGTGCCACGCGAGCTGGCCGTAAAAACGCAGTGCGTGCTGCGAGGCGGGCAGGAGGCCGTCGCGCTGGATCGACACGGCGATGCCCGCCGTATTGTGCAGATGCATCACGCACACGGCGTACGGGCCGCGCGAGATGGACAGCCGCGTGCAGCGCGAAGCCGGTGGCGTTCACGGGATGCTCGCTTGCGCCTACGATACGGCCTTCGGTGTCGATCTTCACGAGGTTCGAGGCGCGCACTTAGGTGAACGCCGCGAGCGCGGCGAGCGCACCGTTGTAGCCGGCAAGGCCGTCGCGGATCGCCGCTTCTGCGTGGCCTGCCACGACCGCGCAGACGTTGGCCGCCGCGGCGCCAAGCAGGGCGGCGAACGCCAGCCGCCAGTCGGTGAGCGCGAGCGCCGCGAGCAGGCACGCGCCCGTTCCCGCATGCGCCTGCAGCACGATCTGGCCGAGGCTGGCAACAGTGCGCCAACGGCGGCGGTATCGGCAGTGGCGCCGGCAGTGGCGCCGGCAGCGGCGGAAAATCGGGCGGACATGGCGAAGGCGTGACGTGCGGGTGCGGGCGGGTGCGGCCCCCGGTGCGAGGCGCACGGCGGCCAGAGTGCGAGCATAGGCGATGCAGACCGCCTCGCGCATGCGCGCGTGTTGATAGTCGCTATTTGTCGCCGGGTTACGATATGCGCAAGGTGGTTATCGAGGTCATCCAGAGACAGCTCTGCATGGGACCAGAGTAAGTGCTAAAGCACTAACTCTGGTCGACAGCTTTGCACGGGACCAGAGTAAGTGCTAAAGCACTAACTCTGGTCGACAGCGTTATTGGGAGGCGAACGATGCGTGAAGTGCGTTGGGCATCCGAGACGGGCGAGGGTATTGAGCATCTGGCGTTCGATGCGCATTGCGGCCCGAAATTTGGCGAAAAAGGCGACACGATCCGTGCGGAAAGCGTGGTCATCGGCGAGCGCTACGGCAAGTCGTATGGCCTGTGCTACGCCATCGAGTGCGACGCGCACTGGCGCGTGCGCTGGGCGGCGTTTCGCGTGATGGGCGGCGGCTCGCTCGTGCTCCACAGCGACGGCAAGGGCCACTGGACCGACGGCGAGGGGCGCGCACTGGAAGCGCTCAACGGCTGCATCGACATCGACATCGCCGCGACGCCGTACACGAACACACTGCCGATCCGGCGTCTGGGCCTCGCGCGCGGCGAGCGCCAGCCGATCCGCGTGGCGTACATCGCCGCGCCCGAGCTGGAGCCCAAGCCCGTCGAGCAGGCCTATGTGTGCATCGAGCGCGACCGCGAGTATCGCTACGAGGGGATCTTTCGCGACTTCACGGCGAACCTGCGCGTGGACGAAGACGGGCTCGTGATCGACTATCCCACGCTGTTCCGGCGCCTGCCGCTGCCGGACCGATAGCAGGCGGCGACCAGACGCTTACGCCGCTCCGCCCGCGCTCTTGCCGAACAGCAACTGTTCGACCAGCGTGTTGTCGATGGTTTCGTTGTTGAGCGTGCGCGCGAGCAGTTCGCCCGCGAGCAGTTGCGGCGAAAACACCATGTCCGGCTGCAACAGGCGCAGCCGCTGCAGGTTGCGGCTGTCGTTGACTAGCGCCACGGTGCGCACCTTCGGCGCGATCTCCTTGATCGCGAGAATCACGAAGGCGTTCTCGGCGTCGTCCGAGCGCAGCGCGAGCGCGGCGAGCGCGGTTTCGGCGCCCGCGTTGTGCAGCGTGGCGGTGTCGCTTGCATCGCCGACGATGAGATCGGCCTCTGGCGGATAGTTGTGCGGCGTATTCGGCGCGACGATCACGGTCGCCGTGTAGCCGCGCTTGAGGAGCCCCGCGTACACGCTGTGCGCGAGCGGCGACGCGCCGACGATCAGATAGTGGTTCTTGCGGGTCACGTTGGAAATGCCTCCCTTCACGATGCGTTTCAAATGGCCGCCGATCACGGGCCCGATCACGGCGCTGATCGAAGTCGCGAACACGGTGATGCCGAGCACGACGATCGAAGCCGTGAAAAGCCGGGCGGTGTCCGTGCGCGGCACGATATCGCCGTAGCCGACCGTGGACATCGACACGATCGAGAAATAGAACGCCGTGACGAGATTGCGGATAGGTGGCGCAAAGTCGTCGCCGAGGTATAGCGAGCCGAACACCGCATAGACGACCAACGAGCCAATGCTCAGGAATGCGAACAACGAGCCCACGGCGACGCTCGCGCGATCGAAGTGGCGCCAGTAGTAGATGAGCGCGCAGGCCAGTGCGAGCGAGAAGCCGGCGAGCGCGTGGCTGCGATAGTCGCCCCACAGGCAGATGCTGGCTGCGCCGGCGAGCAGCACCAGTGAAAGCACCCACGCCACGCGCGCCCGCAGCGCGATGCCGAACGACATCATCGTGAGGCCGGTCGCAACGAGCGCCTGGGGCAGCGCGAGCACGCCAAACGCGTTGATGAGCGTGATCCAGTCGTCGAACCAGCTGCCGCGCGCGTGTTCGAGCGCTTTCTGCGCGACCGGGCGCACCAGCAGCAGGCCGTCGATCACCAGCAGCAAGGCCAGGTAGCCGTGCGGCACGAGCCCTCTGGCGTAGCTGCGCAGGCGGCGCGCGTACGCGTTCATTGCTGCGCTTGTTGCGTCGATTGCGCCGATTGCGTCGGGTGCTCAGGTTCCGCCGGTTGCGTCTGCACGATGTGCAGCTCGCGCGTGCGCAGGGGTAGCGAGCACTGCGCGTCATTGAGCGCCTGGCGCACCTTGCGCGAAAGCTCCCAGCGCATGTCCCAGAAGGTGTCGATGTTCGACCACACACGAATGTTGAGCACGGCGGTGCTGTCGTCGAAGCGCGCCACCATCACTTGAGGCGCGGGCGAGGCCAGCACGCGCGAGTCGGCGGCGGCGAGCGTGCGCAACGCGTCGATGGCGCGATTCACGTCGTCGCGCACCGACACTTCCACTTCGAGGTCGAGCCGGCGCGTGGGATTGCGGCTGAAATTGCGGATCGAATTGCTCCACAGCGCGCCGTTCGGCACGTATTCGCAGATGCCGTCGGGTTTCGTGAGGCGCGTGGTGAAGAGGTTCACGGCCTCCACGGTGCCCGCGACGCTCCCCCCGCCGCCGTCGATATAGTCGCCCACCTTGAACGGCCGCAGCAGCAACAGCATGATGCCGGCCGCGATGTTCTGCAGCGTGCCCTGCAGCGCGAGACCGATCGCGAGACCGGCCGCGCCGAGCACCGCGACGATGCTGGCGGTCTGGATGCCGATTTGCGAGAGCGCGCCGATGACGGCGACGAGGCGCACGCCCCATACGGCGGTGTCGCGCACGATGGGGCGCAGCGTGGGGTCGATGCCGCCGCCGCGCCGTGCGATCCAGTTGGCTACGCGCCGGGAGAACCACCAGCCGAACCAGAGGATTGCCGCTGCCGCGCACAAGCGCAGCGCGAGCGCGGAGAGCGCGTCCCACAGGAAGCTCCAGTTGGCCGGGTGCAGGTGTTCGAGGAGGGGTTGCATGGCGAATCAGTCCTTGTCTGCGGAGCCTTGGGTCTGGCTCCGTTGCGAAAGGACGTATTGTACGAGCGGCGTTTCGCTTGCGGCGCGCGTATGGCGTGCCGCGATGCTGTTGAGCGTCGCGCGTCAGCCCTTGGGCGGCGTATCCGCGCCCGGCCCGAGCGTGCGCTGCATGAGCGCGGTGTCACGCCACTCGCCGTGCTTGAAGCCTACGCCGTGCAGCGTGCCAGTCAGTGCGAAGCCCAGGCGCTCGTGCAGCTTGAGCGAGCCGCCGCGCGGGTCGGCGACCACGGCGATCATCTGCCGCCACGGGCCTGCCTCGCAGCGTTCGATCAGCGCATCAAGCAGCGTGTGGCCGAGTCCGCGGCCGCGAAACGCCTCGTCGATATAGATCGAGTCTTCGACTGTGAAGCGATACGCCGGACGCGGCCGGTAGGGCGTGGCGTAGCAGTAGCCCGCCACGCGGCCGTCGATCTCGGCGACGAGCCAGGGCAGGCCCTGTTCGCGCACGGCGGCGTGGCGGCGCAGGAGTTCGTCGAGCGAGGGTGGCGTCTCCTCGAACGACGCCGTGCCGTGCAGCACGTGGTGCGCGTAGATCGCGGCGATGGCGGGAAAGTCGTCGGCGGTGGCGTCGCGCACGAGCGCGTCGGAGTGTGGGTTCATCGGTTGGAGCGAGGCGCGAAGGAGGTTTGCGTTCCTCACTATGCCTCGCGCGGGCGCGCTTTTGAAGCGCGCCAAAAAAGCCCGTCCTAGACGCGCTGCGTGCCCGCGCGATTCGCGACAGCGGAAGCGCCGCTCGCGCGCCCGAAGCGCCGCGCGCCTGCCACGCACGCGATCACCACGGCGGTGACGGCGATCATCGCGGGCGGCACGGACTCGTGCAGCAGCAGCGCCGCGAGCACGAAGCCGAAGAACGGCTGCAGCAACTGCAACTGCCCAACACCCGCAATGCCGCCGAGCGCGAGCCCGCGATACCAGAAGACGAAGCCAATCAGCATGCTGAAGAGCGACACATAGCCAAGCCCCCACCACGAGGCCGCGCTCACTGCGACGAGCGACGCGGGCCGCAGCCACCACGCGAGCGGCGCCATCACGGGCAGCGAGATTACGAGCGCCCAGCAGATCACCTGCCAGCCGCCCAGACGCCGCGAGAGCCGCGCGCCTTCCGCATAGCCGAGCCCGCACACGACGATCGCGCCGAGCATGAGCGCGTCGCCGAGCGGCGAGGCGTCGATGCCGTGGCGCAGCGCGAACGCCACCACTGCGGCGCTGCCCGCCGCGGAAAAGATCCAGAAGGCCGGCTGCGGACGCTCGCCCCCACGCAGCACCCCGAACCCGGCCGTGGCGAGCGGCAGCAAGCCGACGAACACGATGGCGTGCGCCGAACTCACGTGCTGGAGCGCGAGCGCCGTGAGGAGCGGGAAGCCCACCACGACGCCGAGCGCGACGATGACGAGCGGCCAGACCTCGGCGCGCGCGGGCCGCGCCGCGCGCAGCGCAACAAGCAGCAGCACGCTGAGGATGCCCGCGATGGTCGCGCGCACGCTGGTGAGGAACACGGGGGCAAAGCCGAGCACGGCGAGCCGCGTGGCGGGCAGCGAGCCGCTGAAGATGAGGACGCCTGCGAGGCCGCAGAGCCAGCCGTCGGTGGTGGAATCGAGCGTTTTGCGCATGGGCTTGGGCAAGAGGAAAGATCGGAGATCGATCCCCGATGATGCGCGCCGCGCCGCGCGAAGGTAAGCTACAGATCAGTACAATTTGTTCAAACTGTATTGAACACGGAGCAGTACAGATGAAAGACAGAGCGAGGGCGCAAGCCCTGCCGATGACGCGCGTCGAGCAGGTGATGCAGGCGCTGCGCGAGCGCATTGCCGCGCGCTCGCTGGCTGCGGGCGCGCGCGTGCCGTCCATCCGGGCGATGAGCGAGCAGCTTGGCGTGTCGAACTCGACGGTGGTGGAGGCCTACGAGCGCCTCGTCGCCGAAGGCGTGCTCGTCGCGCGGCGCGGCGCCGGATTTTTCGTGGCCGGGCATGCGCCGCCGCTCGCGCTCGCCGCGCTCGGGCCGCAGCTCGACCGCGAGATCGATCCGCTCTGGCTCACGCGCCAGTCGCTGCAGACCGAGGCCGACGCGCTGCGGCCCGGCTGCGGCTGGCTGCCCGCCTCGTGGCTGCCGCAGGACGCCGTGCGGCGCGCGCTGCGCGCCCTCGCACGCGACCCGCGCGCGCCGCTCACCGATTACGCTTCACCGCTCGGCCTGCCGGCGCTGCGCCAGCAGCTGGCATGGCGGCTCGGCCAGCACGGCGTGGAGGCGGCGCCCGGACAGATCGTGCTGACCGACGGCGGCACCCAGGCGCTCGACCTGCTGTGCCGCTTTCTGCTGGAACCGGGCGACACCGTGCTCGTGGACGACCCGTGCTACTTCAATTTCCAGGCGCTGCTGCGCGCGCATCGCGTGCGCGTGGTCGGCGTGCCGTACACGCCGACGGGCCCGGATCTCGCCGCGTTCGAGCGCACGCTGGCCGAATCGCGCCCGCGCCTCTACGTGACGAACTCGGCGGTCCACAACCCCACTGGCGCGACGCTCGCGCCCGCCGTCGCGCATCGTCTGCTCAAGCTCGCGGAGGAACACGACCTCCTGATCGTCGAGGACGACATCTTCGCTGACTTCGAGATCGAGCCCGCGCCGCGCCTCGCGGCCTTCGACGGGCTCGCGCGCGTTGTGACGATCGGCAGCTTCTCGAAGACGATGTCGGCGGCGGCGCGCTGCGGTTTCATCGCGGCGCGCACCGACTGGATCGAGCCGCTCGTGGATCTCAAGCTTGCGGTCTCGTTCGGCAATGGGGAGATGGTGGCCGAGCTGGTGCACCGTTTGCTCGTGGACGGCACGTATCGGCGGCACCTGGACGGCTTGCGCGCGAAGCTCGCCGACGCCATGGGCGACACGCTGCAGCGGCTTTCGGCTTTGGGCCTGACCGCATGGACGCGTCCGCAGGCGGGGCTATTCGTGTGGGCGGAATTGCCGGACGGACTCGACGCCGCGCAGATCGCGCGCGAGGCGCTGGTGGAAGGCGTGGTGCTCGCACCGGGCAACGTGTTCAGCGTGTCGCGCAGCGCGGGCGATTTTCTGCGTTTCAACGTTTCGCAGTGCAATCGTCCGAAGGTCTACGAAACATTGCAGCGTGCGATGGAGCGGGTGGCGCAGCCTGCATGAAGCGGCCGCGCCCGCGCATCACGGTTCGTGACGCAGATAGCCGTGCTTCGACGGATCACGCATGCGCCACGAGACGATCAGCGAAATCGCACATAGCGCGGTCACGTACCAGTAGAACGTCGACTCGCTGCCGACCGACTTGAACCACAGCGCGACGTATTCGGCCGAGCCGCCGAACAGCGCGTTGGCCACCGCGTACGAGAGGCCCACGCCCATTGCACGCACTTCGGGCGGGAACATCTCGGCCTTGATGAGGCCGCTGATCGACGTGTAGAAGCTGACGATCGCCAGCGCCACCGTGATCAGCGCGAACGCGGCCACCGGGCTCGACACGTCCTTGAGCGCATGCATGAGCGGCACCGTGCCGATCACCGCGAATGCGCCGAACAGGATCATCGACGTGCGGCGGCCGATCTTGTCGGACAGCGCGCCGAACACCGGCTGCATCAGCATGTAGACGAAGAGCGCGCAGGTCATCACGCTGCTGGCGGTTTTCGCGTGCATGCCGGCCGTGTTCACGAGGTACTTCTGCATGTAGGTCGTGAACGTGTAGAAGATCAGCGAGCCGCCTGCCGTGAAGCCCACCACCGTGAAGAACGCGCCCTTGTGCTGCCACACGCCGCGGATCGTGCCCGCGTCGCGTTTGTGGCGCGACTCGCTCGTCGAGGTTTCGTTGAGCGACTTGCGAAGGTAGAGCGAGATCAGCGCGGCGAATGCGCCGACCACGAACGGAATGCGCCAGCCCCAGGCCTTCAGTTCTTCGGTGGAAAGCGTTTGCTGCAGGATCACGAGCACGAGGAGCGCGCAAAGCTGGCCGCCGATCAGCGTGACGTACTGGAACGACGCGAAGAAGCCGCGCCGGCCCTTGAGCGCGACCTCGCTCATGTAGGTCGCGCTCGTGCCGTACTCGCCGCCCACCGACAGCCCCTGGAAGAGCCGCGCGAGCAGGAGCAGGAACGGGGCGAACGCGCCGATCTGCGCGTAGGTGGGCAGCATGGCGATCACGAGCGAGCCGCCGCACATCATGAGCACCGAGATCATCATCGCGGTTCGGCGGCCGTGGCGGTCGGCGATGCGGCCGAACAGCCAGCCGCCGATGGGGCGCATGAGGAAGCCCGCGGCGAACACGCCGGCGGTGTTGAGCAACTGCGTGGTGGTGTTGCCGCTCGGGAAGAAAGCGGGCGCGAAATACAGCGCGCAGAACGAGTAAATATAGAAGTCGAACCACTCGACGAGATTGCCCGACGAGGCGCCGACGATGGCGAATACGCGTCGCCTCGTGTCTTGCGCGGATAGCGTGGTTCGGTCGGTCTGGACGTCCATGGGCGGGTCTTCTCCTGAGTTGTGTGTTTTTTGGCGAGCGGCCGTCATGCAGCCGTCGCGAGAGTTGGAACGCGCGCCGTCGGGTCCGGCGCGCGATGCCCGCGATTTTAGCTAACTGTAATTAAATGTGTGGAAAATGTAATGATGATGCGAACGGGCCCCATTAGGCCAACGTGATGCCGGTTCGCAAGGCAAAAAAAAGCCAGCGGGAACTCGCTGGCTGGAAGGGAAAAAGCGATGGAAACGCGCTCAATGCTGCTTGCGCAGCGGCACATCGCGCAGCAGCCAGGACAGCGCGAACGAGAACACCACCACGACCGCAGCCGAGAGATAGACCGTGTGCAGCGCGCCGGCGAACGCGGCGAGATACTGCGCGTGCAGCGTGGGCGGCAGATGGTGGATCACGTCGGGCGTAAGCGGCTGCGGCAGTTCCACGCCGGCGGTAAGCACCTTTTCGAGCCGCGCGTTCAGCCCATGCGAGAACACGGCGCCGAACGCGGCCACCCCCACCGAGCCGCCAATCGAGCGGAACAGCGTCGCGCCCGACGTGGCCACGCCCATGTGGCGAAACTCCACAGCGTTCTGCACGGCGAGGACCAGCACCTGCATCACCATGCCGAGGCCGCAGCCGAGCAGGCCCATGTAGAGATACATGAGGTGAATGGGGGTGTCGATCCGCAGGCGCGCGAGCAGCATCATCGCCACGGCCACGAGCGCCGTGCCCGCAATCGGGAACATGCGGTACTTGCCGATCTTGCTGATGATGCGGCCTGTGATGATCGACATCACGAGCACGCCGCCCATCATCGGCAGCATCTGCATACCGGCCTGCGAGGGCGTCGAGCCCTTCACCACCTGCAGATAGAGCGGCAGGAACGTCACCGAGCCGAACAGCGATACGCCCACGATGAAGCCGATCAGGCTCGCGAGCACGAAGGTGCGCTCGCGAAAGAGTTCGAGCGGGATGATGGGCTCGGCAGCGTGCTTTTCCTCGTGGATGAAGCCCGCCACGGCGACGATGCCGAGCAGCAGCGTGAGCCAGAGCGTGGGCGAAGTCCACGGCAGCAGCGAGCCGCCCTCGCTCGTGAAGAGGATCAGGCAGGTGAGGGCGGCGGCGAGCCAGCCCGCGCCCATGTAGTCGATCACGTGCTTCACGTGTGCGGCGCGCGGTTTGAACACCGCGCCGATCACCACGAGCGCGATCGCGCCGAGCGGCAGGTTGATGTAGAAAATCCAGCGCCACGACAGATGCTCGACGAGAAAGCCGCCAAGCAGCGGCCCGATCACCGTGGCGATGCCGAACACGCCACCGAACATGCCCTGATACTTGCCGCGCTGCGCGGGCGGGATCACGTCGCCGATGGCGGCCATCGTCACGACCATCAGGCCCCCGCCGCCGATGCCCTGGAGGGCGCGCAGCACGATGAGCTGTTCCATGTTCTGCGCCACGCCGCAAAGCGCCGAACCGATCAGGAAGATCACGATGGCGGCCTGCAGCACGATCTTGCGCCCGAACAGGTCGCCGAACTTGCCGTAGAGCGGCACGACGATCGTCGAGGTGAGCAGGTAGGCCGTGACGACCCACGAGAGCCGGTCGAGCCCGCCCAGCTCGCCGACGATGGTCGGCAGCGCCGTCGAAACGATGGTCTGGTCGAGCGCGGCCAGCAGCATGACGAGCAGGAGCGCCGGAAACAGCAGCCGGATCGGCGGGTGGCCGTCCCGCGGGTGGCCACCGGCATCGGCAGCCGCCGGGCCCGACGCCAGCGCCGCCGCTTTCGCGTGAGCGCCAACCCCCGCCGTAGCGGGAACAGGGTGGTTCGTGCTGGGTTCCATCGTGTCCATCTGCCTTGAAATTAATTAATTCGGAGGTTAATATTAGGACAATTGTTCCAGTTGGTCAAAATTCAATTCGTTACCCGATAAAACATCCATGAAAGTGCCAGAACCCACCCTCGACAGCGCAGGCGGCACATCAGGCCGGCCCGCCGCGCGCCGTCCCGGCCGGCCGAGTGGCGGCGTGGGCGGGGCGGAGCAGCGCGCGCGCCTGATCGATGCGGCGCTTGCGTTGTTTGCGCGCCAGGGCATTCTCGACACGTCGCTTGCCGCCATCGCCCGCGAGGCAGGCGTGACGCCCGCGATGGTCCACTACTACTTCAAGACGCGCGATCAACTGATCGACGTGCTGATCGACGAGCGTTTCGTGCCGCTGCGCGAGGCGCTTGGCGACATCTTCGCGGAGCATCCCGACGATCCTGTGGCGGCGCTCACCGCGCTCGCGCAGCGCTTCGTGGCGTTGGGGCAGCGCAATCCGTGGTTTCCGCCGCTGTGGGTGCGCGACGTCATTAGCGAGGGCGGCGTGCTGCGCCAGCGCATGCTCGAGCGCCTCGGCCGCGAGCACCAGGAAACGGCCCACACGGCAATTGCGCGCTGGCAGCGCGAGGGCCGACTCAACGCGGCGCTGGAGCCTTCGCTGCTGTTCCAGTCGCTGATGGGCCTCACGCTGCTGCCGCTCGCCACCAGCCAGATGTGGCGCGGCGACGCGCAGCAGCCGCACGTGGGTGTCGAGGCGATCGCGCGCCATGCGGTCGCGCTCATTACCGAGGGCGTGGGGCCTCGTCGCGTCGACGTACGCGCCGATACGGGCATTGATACGGATTAATCGCCGCCGTGCACCGTGGTACGCTCCGTGACCTTTGCGGCACGGCCCGTGCGCAGTGCCGCGCGAATGTTTCCCGGTCGAGGTCCGGTCTGCTTTCTTCTTCCGTTTCTTCCCGCGGTAGTGCCAATCAAGCGCCCGCCATCGTCTGGTTTCGCGACGATCTCCGGCTTGCCGACCAGCCCGCGCTGGCGCAGGCCACGGCGAGCGGCCGCCCGCTGATCTGCGTCTGGATCCACGATCCGCACGCCTCGGGCGAGCGGCCGGAGGGCGGTGCGGCGCGCTGGTGGCGTCATGCGTCGCTGCGCTCGCTCGAAGCGGCGCTGGCTGCCCGCGGCGGCCGCCTGCTGCTCTTGCAGGGCGACGAGGCGGCAACGCTCGACGCCCTCGTTACGGAAACCGGCGCGCAAGCTGTGTACTGGAACCGCCGCTACGGCGCGGCGCAACGCGAGGTCGATCGCGCCCTCAAAGCTTCGCTGCGCGAGCGCGGCGTCAGCGTCGAAAGCTTCAGCGCCCAGCTCCTCAACGAGCCGTGGACGGTGCTCAATCAGTCCGGCGAGCCGTTCCGAGTCTTTAGCGCCTACTGGCGCGCCTGCCTGCGCATGGGCGATCCGCCGCCGCCGGAAGGCGAGCCCGAACGGATGATTTTTCAATCGCTGCCAGCACGTCTTACCCAGCGCGCATCGAAACTTGACGCACTCGACCTCGCACCACGCGCGCCCGACTGGTCGGGCGGCTTGCGCGAGGCCTGGCCAGCGGGTGAGGAAGCCGCGCTGGAGCGTCTGCGCGCGTTCCTCGCCACCGACCTCGACGCCTACGCCGGCGAGCGCGACGAACCCGGCGACGCCGCCACGAGCCGCCTCTCCCCGTATCTCGCCGTCGGCGCAATTTCGCCGCGCCAGGTCTGGGCGGCGCTCAGGGCGGCGCCGCACACGCACGCGCACGGGCGTGGATCGGCGCGCCGCGCCGCGAGCGCCGAAAAGTTCGCGAGCGAGCTGGGCTGGCGGGAGTTCTGTCACTACCAGCGCTTTCACTACGCCGATCTGGCAACGCGCAGCCTGCGTCCCGCTTTCGACGCCATGCCGTGGCGCAAGGACACGGCTGGCCTGAGAGCGTGGCAGCGCGGGCTGACCGGCTACCCGCTCGTCGATGCCGGCATGCGCGAGCTTTGGCACACGGGCTGGATGCACAACCGCGTGCGCATGGTCGCGGCGTCGTTCCTGAGCAAGCATTTGCTGATTGACTGGCGCGCGGGCGAGTCCTGGTTCTGGGACACGCTCGTCGACGCCGACCCGGCCAGCAATCCGGCCAACTGGCAGTGGGTGGCGGGCTCGGGCGTGGATGCTGCGCCGTACTTCCGCATCTTCAATCCGGTGCTGCAGGGCCAGAAGTTCGACCCGCGCGGCGCCTATGTGCGGCACTGGGTGCCGGAGCTGGCGGGCCTGCCCGACGCGCTCGTGCACCAGCCCTGGAAGGCCAGCGCGCAGCAACTCGAGGCGGCGGCCGTGCGCCTCGGCAAAAATTATCCAGAACCTGTCGTCGAGCACGAACTGGCGCGCCAGCGTGCACTCGAAGCCTATGCGCAAACCGGCAGAGCCAGGGGGCTCACCGTTTCGCGACAAGGTTCGAAGCAGGACGCAAAACAGGGCGGCAAAGCATGAGCGCGGCCGTCATCGGGCTGTCTTGTGATGCGGCTATCGTGCGCGGCGCGGATGGGCGCACTCGCAGCGCGCAGGAACCGGACGGCATTAAGATTGCTTTATCAGGACGGCCCGCGTTGCCGTACGCCCGGCGTGACACCGGGCTCGTCGCCTCGCGGCACTCGGCCTGACAGATACAAAGGCATGTAAGCAAACACAATGAACGCAGTACACAAGCTCGACCGGACGACCATCGTCCTCGTCGAAGACGACCCGCACAGCCGGGCGTCACTGACTTCGCTGCTCGAGGCGGAGGGTGCGCATGTCGTGGCGGTCGAAGACGCCGAAACGGGCGTCGAAGCGGCCCTGAGCCTGCACCCCGACGCCGTGGTCTGCGATCTCGACCTGCCGGCCATGGACGGCTTCTACCTGATCCAGCGTCTGCGCGACTACGAGATTCGTGGCGATCACGCACCGACCGTCGCAGTCGCGCTCACGGGCCATACCGACGAAAGCTGGCGTTTGCGCAGCATCGGCGAAGGCTTCCAGCACTTCATGACCAAGCCGGCCCGGCCGGAAGAACTGGTGACGCTGCTGAGCGACGCGATCGACGCGCGCCAGTCGCTGTGACGCCGCGCGCGTAGCGCGGCGGGAAAGGTGCGGGTGCTGATGGACTGAAGCGCCGCGACATGCGGCGCGGCTGATCTGTTGCCTGCGCTGAACGGCGGGCGAAGACGGTCAGCTAACGGACGAAGACTGCGCGGCGGCTTCGGGCGCGGCGGCCGCCTGTGCAGCCTTGTCACCCTGACTCTCCTGGCATTGCGCGCAGAGACCCTTGAGCTCGATGCCGTCGCCGGCGAGCCGGTAGCCCGCGGCCTCGATCTGCGCGACCAACGCTTGGCGCAGCTTGGGCTCGTGCAGCTCGGTGACGTTGCCGCACTGCTGGCACACCACGAGAATGCCGTGCTGACACTGCGTGAGGTCGTGGCACACGGCGAACGCGTTGATCGACTCGATGCGGTGGATGAGCCCCGCCGACAGCAGGAAGTCGAGCGCCCGATAGACGGTGGGCGGCGCCGAACCCGGATGGATCTGGCGCATTTCGTCGAGCAGCGAATACGCCTTGGTCGCGCGTCCCGAGGCGAGCAGCAACTCCAGCACCTTGCGGCGGATCGGCGTGAGCTTTTCGCCGCGCTCGCGGCAATAGGCCTCGGCCATCGCGAGTGCGGACTCGACCGAAGCACCCTCTACGCCGACGTGCGAGTGGGTGCGGCCGTGATCGTGCGCGTGGTCGTGCGCCTCGCCGTGCGTGTCGCTGTGCAAGGCCGGGGCGTCCGGGGACGGTTTTGCTGTCTTCATGCTTGCGATTATACGGGGCGCGCCGCCGGCCCGCCCACGCCGCCATGGAGCGGCCGCTCAGGTGAGCGGCAGATCGATGTACTTACGGAAGCCCTGGCGCTGCGCGAGGCGCTGATACCAGCGCTCGACATTCGGCAGCGGCTCGCGCTCCACGCCTTCGAGCCCGAACCAGCGCCGTGCGTACGCGCCGAGCACGATGTCGGCGAGCGAGAAGCGCTCGTTTTCCATGAAGAAGCGGCCTTGCAGATGGTGGTCGAGCAGCCGCCAAAGCGGGCTCAGCTGATCGAAGTCGGCCGCGAGCTTCGCCGTGTCGCGCTTTTCGGGCGGCGTGCGCACGAGCGCGAGGAACACGGGGCGCTCGACAGGCGCGAGCGTGCCGATCGACCAGTCGAGCCAGCGCTCGATCGAGGCGCGCACCTTCGGGTCGGTCGGGTAGAGCAGGCTCGAGGGGCCATACTCCATCGCCAGATACCGCAGGATCGCGTTCGACTCCCACAGCACGAACGTGCCGTCGGTGATCGTCGGGACCTTGCCGTTCGGATTCATGGCGAGATAGGAAGGCTCGTTGAGATGGCCGAACGGGCCGCCCGCGTCGATGCGCTGGAACGGCAGCACGAGTTCATCGCAACACCACAGGACTTTCTGGACATTCACCGAATTGGCGCGTCCCCAGATCGTAATCATCTGGCGCGTACTCCTTGCAAGGGGAAAAAGGGTCAAGCCTGGCGCAGGCCGCCACGATACACGATTCTCGCGCGGTTTTTTGCGCAGCCCGGCATTTCGTAGAATAGGCGCTGCGCGGCGCCGGGAGTTCCGCCGTCGCGCCCGATTCGTGCGGCGCCGCTCCCTCGCTTTCCTGCGCGGCCGTCCCGCCTCGACCCCCAACTCACGTCCGAGACCCGCCTATGGCCCGCATTGTCCCCGACGACTGGCAGCATCTGGAGGCCACCGGCGCCGCCGCGCGCGAGCGCGAAACGCTCGCCGCGCTCGCGCGCGGTTTGCCGAACGGCTACACGGTCTATCACGGCGTGCACTGGACGCGACTCTCAGAA
Source organism: Paraburkholderia sp. CNPSo 3281 (assembly GCF_024206515.1). NCBI lineage: Bacteria > Pseudomonadati > Pseudomonadota > Betaproteobacteria > Burkholderiales > Burkholderiaceae > Paraburkholderia > Paraburkholderia sp. CNPSo 3281. The sequence continues at coordinate 60,248 of NZ_JAMBPS010000043.1, forward strand.
GGCTTTTCGGTCTTCGGCGAGGCCGATTTCGTGATCGTCAGCCCGGCCGGGCGCGTGATGATCGTCGAGCAGAAAACGGGCTTTTTGCGCGAAACGCCGGGCGGGCTCGTCAAGGCCTACATGCAAACCGAGCGCAACGTGGCGATCGCGCTGGCGCGCACGGTCGAAGGGCTGCACCGGCGCTTTACGGCGTCTTTCGGCGCGGGCACCTATGTGCTCGAAGAGCTGTTCTACTGCCCCGACCACGTGGTGCGCGAGCCCGCCATCGCGGGCGTGAACCCGGCGCGCATCGTCGACGCCACGCGCAAGGCGCAACTCGCCGCCATCGTGCTCGAAGCCATGCCCGCCGACGAGCCGCGCCTGCCGTGCGCCGCCAAGATCCATCACTTTCTCGCCGACGTACTTTCGCTCACGCCCGACACCAGCGCGCTGCTCGGCGCGGCGGGCACGCTCGTCACGCGGCTCGCGGGCGGCCTCGCCACGTGGGCGCGGCGGCTCGAATTCGCCCCGTTCCGGCTGCGCGTGATCGGCACGGCGGGCTCGGGCAAGACGCAACTGGCCGTGCAGGTCATGAAGGACGCGGTGGCGCGCGGCGCGCGGCCGCTCTACGTGTGTTTCAACCGGCCGCTCGCGGACCACATCGCGCAGCTCGCGCCGCCCGAGGCGAAGGTGGCGACCTATCACCAGCTGTGCGACTGGGTCGCGCGTGACGGCGGCCACGTGCCCGACTTCGAGAGCCCCGGCGCGTTCGACGACCTCGTGCGGCGCTTCGGCGAGATGCCGATTGGCGAGCGCTGGCAGTTCGATGTGCTGATCGTCGACGAAGGGCAGGATTTCCAGCAGCCGTGGGTCGGCGCGCTCGAACGCCTGTTGCGGCCGGACGCTGCATGGTGGTGGCTCGAAGATCCGCTGCAGAACCTGTACGTGCGCGAGCCGCTCGCGCTGGCGGGCTGGACCGTGCTGCGCGAGAACACGAACTACCGCAGCCCGCGCGACATCCTCGCGTTCCTGCGCGACGTCGCGGGACCGACCGTGCCCGCCATCGCGCAGCTCGCGGCGGGGAGTCCGTTCGACGGCTCCGACGTGACGGTAGCGAGCTGGGACGAGCATGAACCCGATCCCGGCGCAGAACCCGGGGCGGTTCTGGCGACCAAACGCGCGATTACACAGGCGCTTTCGCTCGGCTTTCGCAAGCAGGACATCGTCGTGCTTTCCTATCGCGGCCGCGAGCATTCGCTGTTCACGGCGCTCGATCAGCTCGGTCCGCACCGGCTGCGCAGTTTCACGGGCCAATACGACCTGTTCGGCAATCCGCAGTACCGCGAGGGCGACGTGCTGCTCGATTCGATCTACCGCTTCAAGGGCCAGTCCGCGCCGTGCGTGATCCTGACCGAGGTGGACTTCGAGTCATTCGACGAGCGCGCCGCGCGCAAGCTCTTTGTCGGCGCTACGCGCGCGGCCATGAAGCTCATCGTGGTGGCGTCGCCGCGCGCCGCGCGGTTCATCGAGGGCCGGCGCGGCGGCGTCTGAACGCTTGCTCGCTCAGCTCCAGGCCGAGGCGCCGATCAGCGTGCCCGTGCGCGCCTGGGCGTTCCACCAGATCACGCGCAGGAGCGGCGCGCTCTGGGCGATCAGGATGGCCTGCACCGGATCGCTCTCGATGAAGTGCGTGACGCCGCTGCGGATGGCCGCCGCGGCCTTGTGCGCAGCCACGGCCGCGGCCGTGTCGTCGTGGTCGTCCGGCATACGCATGATCAGTTCGAGGTGCCCGAAGCCGTGGCGCTCAAGCCAGGCGAGCGTGCGCTCGCGGTCGATCTCCGGACGCCCCGTGATGATCGCGCGCGTGCGTTTGATGTCGATGCCCGGCAGGCGCTCGAACGGCACCAGCTCATCGCGCTCGGCGAGCGCGGCGACGAGGTCTTCGTCGTAGCGCGCAATCGGGATGTCGGGCAGCAGGACACCGTCGAGATCGATGGCGTAGACGGCGTACTCGTGGTCGTCGGCCATGCGCGTGCCTTCGCCTTCGCCGTCGCGGATCCAGTCGGCGCGATAGCGGTCGGTGTAGGCCTGGCGCTCCCACGGGAATAGCGCGAAATAGCCGCTTGCGTCGATCGAATAATCGGGGCGCAAACGGCTGAGGTCGTCGTACGCGCCGGTGAGCGTGCGCACGACGAGCCCGTGCTCGCTCAGAAACGCGATGCAGTCCACGAGCGTATGGCCGCGCCCCGCGATGTCCTCGCAGAGCAGCACTTTCGAGCCCGGTTCGGGCAGCGGCAACGTGGAGTCCCAGCGCACTTCGCGCGTGGTGCGGTCATAGCGCAGGAACGCGACACCCGCACCCGTTGCGTGCGAAACCATCAGCGCGAGCGGCGCGCCGCCGCGCAAGATGCCGACCACGAGGTCGAATTCCTCCGCGACCAGCGCCGGTTGCAGCGACTCGACCCAGTGATCGAGCTGTTCGTAGGTGAGCGGAACGACAGGTTTATCCATGGGGTGAAATGGGTGACGAAGCGCGTGATCGGCAACTGCGCGGCAAATGCGCAACGCGCGTTTCGGATAGCGGTGTACGAGAAAAAGACGGCTATTGTCAGTGCAATGTTTGACGATATTATGCCTATGCTCACCAGCGCCTGCTGGCATGGTGGGCGGAGGTCGCGGGAAATCGAGGGAAAGCAGCAGAAAAAACGGCGCATTGCCGCAAAAAGCGGCGCAGCGTCGCACGAAGACACACGACAACGACGCGAATCATCGCGCGAAAGGGCTCGGGCAAGATGTGGCATTGGATGGGATGGCCAGGCTGGCGGCGCTGGGCCGCCGTGGCGGGGTTCGCACTCGCGGCGCCGCTTTTTGCACACCCTGCGCAGGCGGCGGGTTCTGCGAGTTCGCTCTCGCTCGACGTCGATGGCGAGGTGCGCGTGACCAACAATGCGGCCCACACGGCGTATCACTTCAGCGAGGCGCAGCTGCTCGCGCTGCCCGCGCATTCGATCACGACGGCTACGACGTGGACGCCGCGCTCGACCTTCACGGGCCCGCTGCTTTCGGACGTGCTCAAGGCCGTGGGCGCTTACGGCAGCCAGATCGAGATCCACACGCTCGACGACTACACCTGCGTGGTGCCCGTGGCCGACGCCGCGCGCTATGGCGTGGTGGTCGCCTATGAGATGAACGGCCAGCGCCTGAAGGTAAGCAATTTCGGCCCGTTGTTCCTGATCTATCCACGCGACCAGTATCCACTCGAGCTCGACGGCGCGGCCGGCGACTCGAAGTTCGCGTGGCAGATCAAGTCGATGACGATCAAGCGGTGAGTAGCGGGTGATACAACGTCCCTTACGACGTCTCCTGCAGGCGATCATCTGGATGGCGGCGCTCGCGCCGCCCGTGGTGGCGGTCGGCTATCTGCTCTATGCGAACCTGCTCAATCCGCAGGTCGTGCAGCGCATCACGGGCAATTACGACGGCCTGTACTGGGACGCCGCGCAGCTCCAGATCGCCTACGCGCGCTTCGAGAGCCAGTTGCTGATGTTCGCGGACGGCATCGACCGCGATCTCGACAAGGTGCGGCTGCGCTACGAGGTGCTGCAGTCGAAGCTCAACGTGATGAAGGGCTCGACGCTCTCGCTCGACTCGACCTCCGGCCTCAAGCGGCGCCAGGACGCCGATCTCGCCATTCTGGCCGCGACGATCTCGCCGTTCGAGGCTGAAATCGCCACGCTCGCGGATAACCCCGAACGCGCGGTGCCGATGCTCATGGCGCTCGACCTGCACTGGACCCAGGTCACCGACCTGGCGCTGAACCGGCGTTTCGCCGATGTGACCGAGCGCGAGGCGATCCGGCACGACTTCATCGCCAAACGCCGGGAACTGTTTGCCTCAGGGCTTGTGCTGCTCGTGCTTTCGGCGGCGGCGGGCGTGCTGCTCGTGATGAACGGCTACCGGCGCACGCGTCTGCTGCACCAGCAGCGCGCGGCGCTCGAAGCCGAGCACCAGGCGAGCCGCGCCGCGCGCGAGGCGAGCATGGCGAAGGACGCCTTCCTCGGCATGATCAGCCACGAACTGCGCACGCCGCTGCACGCGATCGTCTCGTCGATCGAGCTGCTCGGCTTCAACTCGCATTCAGAAGCCGACCGCAAGGTGATCCAGCGCCTCGAAACCGCCGCGCGCCAGCTCGAAGCGCAGATGAAGGACCTCACCGACTACGCGCGTCTCGGCGCGGGCAAGCTCGAATTGCGCCAGGAAGAGTTCGAGCCGCGCGAACTGCTGCAGTCGATCGTCGACGAGAACGAGCAGGCGGCGCGCTCGCGCGGGCTCGTGTTCGAGCATGCGTGGGTGGGACCGCAGCGGCGCGTGGTGGCCGACCCGCATCGTATTCGCCAGATCGCCGGCAACCTCGTCACGAACGCGATCCGCTACACGGAGCGCGGCAAGGTGCGGCTCGAATTCTGGCTGCAGGCGCCCGCGCGGTCCGCGCGGCCATCGCAGGATGAGGAAGGCGCGCTGAGGCCCGCTGGCGGCGACACGCTCGTGATCGTCGTCGGCGATACGGGACCTGGCGTGGCGGCGGACCAGATTCCGCTCATCTTCAAGGAGTTCACGCAGCTCGACACGTCGCGCTCACGGCGCTACGAGGGCGCGGGGATGGGGCTCGCGATCGTGCGGGGCCTCGTCGAACTGTTCGGCGGGACGATCGAGACGCAAAGCCGGGTGGGCAAAGGCACGACCTTCACGGTGCGCATACCCGTCACGCCAGTGGAGCCGCCGGTGCCCGCGGCCATGGCCGAAGCGGCGCTGCCCGCGCGGGCGCTGCCGCAGGTGCTCGTCGTCGACGACAACCCGCTCGTGCGCGATTCGCTATGCGAGATGGTCGCGCACATGGGCTACCGCGCGCTCGCGGCCGGCGACGCCGACAGCGCGCTCGCGCTGCTCGCGCACGAGGCGTGCGATGTGGTGCTGCTCGACCTGCACATGCCGGGCCGCGACGGCTACGACTTCGTGGCGGGGCTCGAAACCGCGCAGGACGTGCTGGCGCAGCCGCGTGTGATCGCCGTGAGTGCCGACGTGGCGGGGCTCGCGGCGCTCCCGGACAATGTGGGCAAGACGGGCGGCGAGGGCGCGCTGTTCTTCGACCGGCTCACGAAGCCGGTGCATTACGAGGTGCTGCGCGCGGCGTTGCAGCGCGCGCTGAGCGCGCCGCGCGCGGCGGCCTGAAAGGCGTGGGCGTGGGCAGAGAGGACAATGCGCGGCGTTAGCCGCGATTGAGCCGCTTCGAAAGGTCGGCGACGAGAATCGCCATGCGCGCCGGCTTTTCGTAGCAGGCCACGTTGTAGTGCCGCACGACCTGGCTGATCTCCGACTCGCTGGCCTTGCCGGTCAGCAGTTCACCGGTGAGCACGAAGATGGGCGCATCGGGGTTCTCGGAGGCGCGCACGCTGCGGATCGCCTCGGCGGCGGTCTGGCTGCCGAACAGCCAGTCGATCACCACGCCGTCGAACACGTTGTTTTCGAGCGCTTCGTTGAACGCCGCGAGGCCGTAGAGCGCGAGCGCCGTGTAGCCGCTGTGCTCGAGGTAGTCGCGCAGGTTATCTGCGGAGGAGCGGTCGTCGTCCGCGACGGCGATGAGCGGCTTGTCGGACTCGGCGCGGCGCGGGTAGATCTCGATCTTGTGGACTTCGCGCGCGTTCTGGTAGAGCGCGCCGTCCGGGCGCACCACGCGCCACTGGCCCTGCTTTTCGTAGGCGACGAAGTCGGGGCGGCTGCCCGCCTCGACCGGTGCGCCGATCCACGCGGTGCAGGGCAGCTCGGCGGCGCTGACGCAGAGCGTCGCCTCCTGAGCGCTCGCCCCGACCATGCCGGGGTCGAGCAACTGCGCGCCGAACAACTGGCCCGCCGGTTCGCCGAACGCTTCGGCCACTTTCTTGATCTGCGCGAGCGTCCACGGGCTGTTGCCGCGCAGCTTGCGGTGCCCCTGTGAAAAGCTCAGGTCAAGAATCCGGCACAGCTCGGTCGTTTGCTGACGCTTGCCGATGCCGTGACGGCTCATCAGCTCGCGTACGCGCTCCGCCACCGAGGCCGAGTCGGTTGTGTATGCAACGTTCGACATACTGCTCAAAGGAGGGATTCGTGGATTCAGTTTCTGATTGATCATGCCGTGGCGCCGTGAGGCCGGTCTGACCGGACCTCGCGCGGGCCGCACACGGGAGCACGATATTCTAAACGCATAAAATGCCAAACGACGGCGCTATTTTAGCTAAATGTAATGCGGCGCCGAATAACGAGGATGTAAGCGTATATTCGGCTTCGTTTACACCAGGCTTGCGATATTCGCGGCATTGCGGGGAAGACGCGTGGCTGCGAAGATGCACGATTTTGAACGCCGTGCGCTCGCGCGCGGAAGATCAACCTTACTGTCGCGAGGGGTATCGTTTGGACGACGTGCGCAACGGCGGGACATGGCGGCATGAAGGCGTGCCGTATTACAGCCAGTGGGGCAGTGCAGACTGGGTGGCGCCCATCGTCGAGCGCGGCGCCGACCCGTGCGAGGACCCGCACTGGCGGGCGAGCGGCTTCACCGAGGCCGGCGCCTACCGCTTCTGGGCCAAGCGCCTGTGCGGCCTGACCTGCCTCGAATCGGCGCTCGACTATTGGGGCGTCGCGCATGCGCCGCGCGCGCAGATGCTCGAAGAGGCGTTGCGGTACGGCGTGTATCGCGTGCGTGAAGATGGCGGCGTGGACGGGTTGATCTACCGCCCGTTCGCCGGATGGGTGGAAGCCGCGTTCGGCGTGCGCGTGGCGGTGATGACCGACGAGGGCATCGCGGCGAGCGCCGCGCGCATCGATGCCGAAACGCTCGCCATCGTCTCCGTGAGCCCCGAGATCCGCTACCCCGAGCGGATGCATCCCGGCCAGGGCGGCCATCTGATCCTGCTGCACGGACGTGGCGACGGCGGCGTCTGGTTCCACAATCCATCGGGCATCGCGCCGTATCAGGCTGATGCCTGGCTGCCTTATGAGACGGTTGCGCGGTTTCATGCCCGGCGGGGTATGGCGCTTAGCCGGCCGCGCTTTTAGCGTGCGGGACGCTGTATTTTTGGCGCTTTGCGCGTTTTCTTGTGTTCGCGTCTGTACGCGGGTGCCGCCCCGCACAGCAATGCTCTCAACTTAAGCCTTCGCATTACGCGAGTTTGTAGGCGAGATAGAAATGGGGCTTGGCCTTTCTGGGTGGCCTGGGACAGGAGCGTGACGGCTGTATTCGACATCGGGTGCGGTGAATCACCGAGAGAACCGGGGCGAGGCTGTCCAGGCAGCGCTGGATGCGCAGAAGGCAGCCGGCAAGGATCGGCCTGAGTGCGCCCAGTGCGTAGATGCGGTTAGGACGAC